>JBASZU010000146.1:0-1755 GCA_049661165.1 Saccharimonadales bacterium (SeqCode) | reverse complement strand
CAAACAAACACATCTACGATATTATTCCTCTGTAAAGCACGCATATTTTCCTCCTGTTTGTTTTGAAAGATTTACAAGAGAAATTGTAGCGTGCTTTATCTATTGGTGGCTAATGCGTGATTGGGGTATTTTTAACTTCTCTTTGTCTTTAAACGTGTTTTCATCGTACAGCGCACTGAGGCCAAGTTCTGGCAAGGCAATGCCGAAATTCCTGACTATATGATGCGCCGTACCGCTCGTAAAAATACCGAGTTTTATATTCAGTTCGCTCAGTGCTCTGAACAGTTCTCTAAGACCACTGTAGGGTTTAACATATGTGGGAGCGAGATTATCTTGCGTAGGGTTTAGTAAAGTATGCAGATCATCAAAATTTATTCGGTTTAGATAGCCGGGCTGGGTATCGTAGAGCGCCGTAATTGTTCGCTTGAGCGTATCATGGGCACTTCCACCGATGTGGTCGTGAAGCACTTTCTCAAATGCATCATACCCTGGGATGTCCTCGGTAGGCAGCCCTATCTGAGCCAAGTAAGTTTTAACTGTTTCAAACTGACCGTGACGAATGAGCGCAACGGTGTCGATGAGCGTTCCGTCTGCATCGGAGATTATGGCTGATGGTCGTATCATGATGCTATCTTTTCATTTTGCGCAAGCTTGAGCAAGTCAATTAGCTCGGTGGTTGATGAAGCTGCCATCAATTTCTCACGAAGTTCTTTGGCGCCGTCGAAGCCTTGGATGTAGATTTTGCAGAATTTGTTGAGGGTGTGAATGGGTCGCTCGCCGTTTTTCCACGTAGCCGCAAACAGCTCGACGTGCCGTCGAAACAGAGCAATCCGCGCCTTGGGAGGACAGTCCTCCCAAAGTTGGTTTTTTGTTGTAGTTGCGAAGATATAGGGGTTGTGGAAGACACCGCGGCCTATCATGATACCGTCTAGTTTGTACTGGGCTGCGAGGGCTTCACCCTGTTCGCGAGACATAACATCGCCATTTCCAATAATGAGTGTGCTAAGTTTCTTGCGGTCGCGCATACCGCGCGCCGTTCCAATTAGCTCCCAGTTTGCCGGAACCTTGCTCATTTGCTTGCGGGTGCGGCCATGGATGATAAGAGCCTGCAGATTTTGCTCGAGCAGGAAGTCAATCCAGTTCATGTCTACTTCATTAAAGCCAACCCTTGTTTTCACGCTGAGCGGGAGACTTCCAGCGAGACCATCTTTAGATGCAAGAATTATCTCGCGCGCGAGCGGCCAGTTTTCGCGGCGTATAAGGGCGGCGCAAGCACCGTTTTTCACTTCACTTTTTGCGGGACAGCCCATGTTCAAATCGACGCCGGCAAAATTGACGCTGAGCGGCAGCCCAAGCTCACGCGCCAACGAACCGTCAGCAATCTGCGCGCACACTGCACGAAAGTTTTCTGGCTGCAGCCCCCACAACTGGGCGATTACCTTCCCTTCCTTCTCAGCGAAACGAAGCTTTTTAAGTAAATTTGGTCGCCCCGGGCTCATCAGCCCATCTACATTCACAAACTCGGTAAAAAACAGGTCAGGCGGCGCACAGTCAGACACCACCTGCCGGAATACCGTGTCTGTCACGTCATCCATAGGCGCCAACACAAAAAACGGCTTACCGCCCCTATGGTATACGTCTCTACGCTGCATACTTCTTCAGTATACTAAGTGCAATCAACCGGCCGTCTTCGCCCGCTGCTTGCAATATACGGTTCCAGAACTGCGCGCGCCTAGTTTGGTCTCTGTGCATAAA
>JBASZU010000145.1:0-6922 GCA_049661165.1 Saccharimonadales bacterium (SeqCode) | reverse complement strand
TTTTTATGTTGGTCGGGGTGACTGGATTTGAACCGGCGACCTCAGCGTCCCGAACGCTGCGCGCTACCAAGCTGCGCTACACCCCGATGATAGTAAGTATACTCTCTGATATTTTGTTAAGACGCTGGAGTTGACCTCAGCGGCCACGTTCCGCGACCCCGTCGTCACATCTTTGCAAACAATTTTGCAAGAGTGAGCTCCTTTGTGACCCGCCATTGGCGGCTCTCACCGAAAGCTGCGCGTTTGCCGTTCTGCGCTACACCCCGTTAGAAGTAGTATACAACATGCTGGTCTTCTCATGCTCCGTGGGCCACCCTATAAGCAGAAGCATAATAAAAAGTATTTGTAAAATATGCAAATATGTACTATTATACAATCTAGACAAAAATTATTGTGTCGTGAAAGAGTGAAGATAAGAAGATAAGGCTGCCGCGAGGCGGCTACAGAAAGGCCGAAAACATGATTTTCAAGAAAGTTTTTTTGAGTGCAGTCGTTAGTGCTTCCGTGTTGTCGCTAGGATTTGGTGCTACGGCAAATGCCTACAGTACTGACCCTACGGCTTCATACGATAAAGTATACGTGTGTAAGTTTGTGGATACTCCCGAAGAAGGTGAAGTACTGCAAACTGGCCAGAACCCCATTAGTGTGAGCAAAAATGCTATCGATGATTTTGGCGGGCTCGGTTCGTCTTTCAATGATAGGCAGGGGCGTTCATATGTAGTGGCATGGGACACAGGCGATAAAGTAGAGCCACCAGTACAGCTGTGCTATGGCTACACCAGCGTAGAAATCCCCGCCGTACCAAGTGTGACGGATCCATGCGGTCAAGCCAATGCCACCTGGAACATTCCAGCAGACACAGAAGAAGTTGTCTGGGAGCTCGATAGCGAAACAGGTGTTCTTACTGCCTATATTGCAGATGAAGGGCTCATTTTTACAGACGGCAGCACCGAACATAGCTACGGTACGGCACAAGATAGTAATGTTGCGTGTGTTGTTACGCCTCCGGCCGGTGGTGGCGGTGGCGCGGTACTTGGCGCACAGACGGTTGCTCCAGTCACCCCCCAGTTGGAAGACACCGGTATGAATTCGGCTATATCGGCAGCAATTAGCACAGGTATCGTACTGCTTGCCTCGCTGACTGTACTCCAAAGCACTTCACTAGGCCTAAAGCTGCGCAGTACCTTCGCTCAGCCGTTCGCTAACCCTACAGCCTAGCAGGTAACTATCGGGCGAAACTTTCGGCTCCTGCCTCCGGGCAGGAGCTTTTGTTTTGTAGCCGCTAGGCCGTGGTGTACTATGAGCTAGTAAAGAGAGGGCCAAACCATGTCTGATACTGAAAGTACGAAACAAAAAATTGCAGATCCAGCCGAACAGAATCAGACAAAAGTTCCGAGATTAGCTTTGTACGTCTTGTTTGCCGTAGTAGTCCTGGGGCTAGCTATGTTGGCGGGTATGATTATTGGAAACCGCAAAGCAATTGCACCAAGCAAAGTGACTTCGGGGAAAAGTACGAAGGTAATTCCCCCGAAGAGCAATACATCGCCCGGGTCGACTTCTGAAACGACCTCTTCGTCATGCGCTTCAGGTAGTACTGAGTTTCGGGATAAAGATTTTGGGGCAAGGTTTTGCTATCCATCTAGCTGGGGTTCAGCGACACTGGCCGATGCAAAAGTTGCACCGAGCGATACCGGGCACCGTCAGAGCATCACGTTTTCAAGCAATCCCCTCATGAGCGTGGGTGGCGTGAGCGAAGATTGGTCGACCACGGTCGGACGCGGCGTGGGTTGCCTCGAACCGCAAAAGGACATGCCCGCACTCAGTAGCTATAACGCGGAATGGCACAATATTTCGGGCACCGGTATGGCGATAGATTTTGCCGAAAGAAGCCTGGCAAGCAAACAGGGTGGCTACAGCTTGACCGAATCGGTTTCCAGCATGCTTGTGGAGGGCGTGTGTGCTCATGGCTACAAACAAATTAACGGTTCACGGTACAAAGTCGTTTCTGCCGCATTTTACCGCACTTTTCCCGAAGCATCGGGCATTACGACTCCGTCTGCTCACATGGCCGAGCCGAATGTGCTCTTTTCTACCGAGCAGCGCAATGAGTTCGACGCACTCCTCGCTAGCCTTGTCGCCTACTGACGCCAAGCGTACAATGGTATTCGATGAATTTAATAAACATGGCTCTTGCTGTTGGTGTGGTGTTTGCCTTGCTATTACTAAGCGAATGGGGATGGCGTCGGCATTGGCTGCACGGTGAGGTTGGGCGCAAGTTTGTGCACGTTACTGTCGGGACATTTGTGGCTTTTTGGCCATACTTTCTTGACTGGACGGAAATACGGCTGCTCAGCCTTGCGTTTTTTGTAGTGGTTTTGATGAGTATGCATCTGGGGGTTTTTCGCGCTATCGGCAGCGTGCAGCGCCCAACATACGGGGAAATTTTCTTTGCGCTGAGCGTCGGTTTGCTCACCCTAATCACTACGTCAAAAGGAATTTATGCTGCGGCTATTTTGCAAATGGCGCTGGCCGATGGATTTGCCGCTATCATCGGCGGGCGGTTTGGTACCGAAAACAAATATCATCTGTTTGGTAGGGCCAAAAGCTTTGTCGGCAGCCTGACGTTTTTTGTCATTTCACTCAGTCTCCTCGTCGGCTACAGTGCATTATCAGATAACGGACTGGCCTGGCCGTATATAATCGGTGGGGCGTTTGCCGCGACGCTGCTTGAGAACATTGCTGCGCTTGGCTTTGATAACCTCATTGTCCCTCTTGCAGTCGGCATACTACTTCAACTGCTGAGTACCCCGTAGTTCGACGGCTATGGTCGCCCGATTCCTTGAAAACCGTACGAATCGAGGTAGGGATAGTTTGCACGGTATGAAATGGCATTCCCGACATTGCCACCGACGAGATCAGCCGTACCGTTCGGGTTTAACTTCACAATAATATCGACGTGACCGAGCTTTTCTGCATAGTTACCACGCCAAGATATAACAAAGTCACCAATCTGAGGAGTTGTTTTCTTGTCGATTAAATCTTGTTTTGAGTAGAAAGCATGGTTTGTCTGGAGGATGGCCATAAATTTTTGGGAATTGAATATTCGCCAGCCGTGGGTATCCGGGTTGCGCACTGGAGTACCGGCTTGCTGGGCTACCCAGCTTGCAAAGGCGGTGCACCACTGGACGGGGTTACCTCCGGTGTAAACATCAACTGCCTGGCCACAGTTGCACCCAGGGACTCGTTCTTTTACTCCTTTACCGTACTCAGCGAGCGCAATCCTTGCTCGTTTCAGTCCATTACTCTCGGTATTTGGAGTCGAAGGTGATACCGAGGTGGTCGTGTTCGCCGGCGTGACCTGGTTGAGGCTGAGCGCCGTAGGCTTGGTGGCTGAATGCTGCGCGAGGGCAACCCCACTAAAGAAGACGATGAGGGATAGCGTGTGAAGACTTTGTGTTACAAAGCGTCTTGGCGTCCGATCACCGGTAAAGAAGGTACGCAAGGTTTCTCTAAGGAAACGAGGTAACTTTGTCAGTCTGCGTGTGATCATACGGCTGGCTCCAAAACATGCAACAGGGCTTCGGCTTGCTTCGTGTGGATATTGACCGTTCCATACAGCACGCATCGTTTGGCGCGAATCTTTTTCGTAATGGCACGTAACAATGTCTCGCCATCAGCATTCTTGTACGCAGTCGAGTTTCCTAGGTAAAGGACTTTTGCCCTATGTTTGGTGTGCCGTGCCAATTCTTTTTTGATCTGCGGCTCGTAGTCACCAAACGTAATAATGTAGTCTGCTTTAATGTCGTCAAGACAAATGTTTACGAACTGGAGGACTCGTTCAGGGCGATCGAGACGGTTGTTCAAGATAACAGCCTTTTTCGTCTTCGGCCCGACTTTTTTGTGTAAGACATTGGCTGTATAGATAAAACTCTCGCGGTCGTTAATAGCAAAGAGGTTCGCCCAAAACAGGGTTCGATTGGGGACAGCTAGCTCTTGCAGGACAAATGCCCCAGGGTCTGGATTCGCCTTGTGCATCCCACTCAGGGCGGTTTGTCGATTGATCCCGATGAGCTCGGCAACCTTAATGGCGATGGCGACATTGCTGGCATATTCAAAATGGGCAAACTTGGCCATCTGCCTACTGCTGACGCGGTGGGTACCAACCGGATGGAGTTTACTACCTCGTTTCTCACACTCTTCTCGAAGAATGGCGAGAATTGCAGGGTCGGTTTCGGCAGTCACCAAGTGGCCGTTTATTGGTATCGTTGAAGCAAGGCTACGAGCAATATCTGCCAAGGTATGTCCAAGCAGATCCATGTGGTCTTCACGGACGTTGGTGATAACTCCGATCGTAGAACGCATAATTTTTCGTTCGAGATAGCGCTGGTACAATGGGTTAATCGCCATACACTCGAATACAATTGCCTGGTATGGCCGACTGGTGTACATGCTATGCTTGCTTCCAAGATATGCACTAATCATGCGCCGTTGTTCGGCAATGTCGGCTTCTTTGCGCGGCACCGGAATGTCTGTGTCGTGATCAATAATAACCCGTGCGGCTGTTCCGGTAGTCTTGGCGGCCGTTTGTAGCCCACCTTCGCGTAACGAGGCAGCAATCAGGCGGGTCACCGAAGATTTACCCCGGATACCATTAACGTGAATACGATGAGGAATCTGATTTAACTGACGGTGATATCTCCGCGTGTCATAGACTGAAAATACGAGATAGATCGCGTACAGCAAGCCGACAAACAAGGGGATAATCATAGCTGCTCCTTGAGCCAGGCTGGACGCCTCAGATGTAGGGATTGTTTTGTCGTCACGCTGAGACGGTGCGACAGGGATGCCCAGTTTGCAGCGTTCCAGCGGCTGAGACCATTGGCTGCAGCCCGTCTAATGTACGCTGCCACTGTGCCGGTGCTCATCTGCAACATCTTCTGAGCAATCGAAAAATCGGCGCGCCGCAGGTGTAAACGAGGAATGGACAGGACAAGGCTATTGGTTGCAACCGTAACGACTACCAGAGCAGCCAGCGGCGATGGCCGGTAACCATGAACTTTCGTCTGAATCGCGATCCAGTCAAGCAGGGAAATAAAGAAGTAACTTCCGAACAAGCTAATGACGAATCGCTCGAGTCCAATAATGAGGGTTCGTTCCATGACATACTTCACGAAGTAGTAGTTAACGTAGATGGCTGCTGAGATGAGGGCGGCCTGTAGTAATGAGCTCGTCAGCATCACGACGATATAGGGGAGCAGGAGGTATCCAAATAGCTTGGTGTTCATCTTTCGGTAGATAGTGTAGGAAGCGAGTAGGCTGAGCGGGAAGAAAATGGCAGCGTGCAAGAAACCGAGTCTGACGTAGCTGCCGAGCTGAATCGTCGTTTGGGAAAGTAAGTGGAAAGGAACGAAACTGGCGAGAGTCAGACCAACCAGGTACGTGAGTGCCGTGACGCTCAGTGTTCCTCTGAGGACGGTGCCAAGACGGT
Organism: Saccharimonadales bacterium (SeqCode); assembly: GCA_049661165.1. Taxonomy (GTDB): domain Bacteria; phylum Patescibacteriota; class Saccharimonadia; order Saccharimonadales; family UBA4665; genus JAGXIT01. Next base: position 1,434 of record JBASZU010000145.1, on the reverse strand, counting down.
ATTTGTGAGCTGAAATGGCAATCAGGCCAGATGAGATAAGGCTAATCGTGCCAATTTCCGTCGATATCCAATGGCGTTTTCCGAGCAGGAGGGTCAACGCAATGTTGATACAGACGCTATATGCAATAAAGATATAGTTGGATTGGCGTTTTGATAGTGCGTACCTACCAAAGGTGTATTTATGCAGAAAATAACAGATAACGGCTGTTAAGATTGAGATTGAGAATGCCTTCAAACTGCTCCCAAGCTCAATCGCAAGTGTCCCCGGCACAATGATGCCGCCAGGTGTCACGCCGTATCGTTTTTTATACAGCAAACCAAAGACTGCTCCACTCAGGAAGATCAAGCGCATCAGTTCGTACGAATAATCTAAGACATCCATCTCATAGCTCCAGAATTTAATATAACATAAAATTTACGAAAATACAATAAAATTGTAGTAAAAATAGATTCTTGGTTTTATAAAGTTTTTTACAGAAAAATAAACAAAGCTGGCGTATAACAACAACAGAATAAACAGCTTTGGGAAACAATCAATACCACTCACGCTTTCAATTGCGAGATAAGGGGCGTATAGTGCGGAATATACGGGTGGCTAGGGTGTTGGAATAGAGGAGGTGCACGGACTATGAGACGATTTAGCAACCTAACATCTTGGGTGACGCGCCTGAAAAATGCGACGGTGGTGGCGATGAAGAGACTAGCTTTAGTCTGACTGACGATGGCGTGAACGGTGCGCTGGCATCTCGCACCTTCTCGGGTGTTGTACCGGGCGTCTATACCGTGTCTGAAGCTGTTGTGAACGGTTGGACTCTCAGTGGCCTGAGCTGTACTGGGGCCGAAGTAGTGCGCAGTGGAAGCAAAGTAACTATCGATGTTGTACCGGGTGCGGATGTGAAGTGTACATTCGTGAACCAAAAGAACACCATCCCGCAAGTACTTGGCGCAGTTGACCCGCCAAAGCTAGAAAATACCGGTGGTGGTGTGTGGGTTGCGGTGAGCATGAGCCTAACAGTTATGGGGCTTGCCATTCTGACCGCGTTAAGCGACCGACGTCGTAACCAAACGATGGCCGTGTAGTCACCCCAGACGAAATAAACAGAGAAGAAATAGCATTCCCAAGTAAAAAAGCCGATTTTTCGGCTTTTTTACGTATAAAACGGCATGTAAAGAGCTATTAGAGTATGCTGATTTGCGTAAGATTTTTCGCATGATTGAAATTTTGTCATATTTCGACTATAATCACCTCTGTTTTATGGCGGATGTAGCTCAGTTGGTTAGAGCGCCAGTTTGTGGCACTGGAGGCCGTGGGTGAGACCCGCCAGTGGCGGGTTGCAAGACAATCTTCTCTTGAAAGCTATGCTTTCAGAGATGAAGTTGTGGGGTCGCCGAAGGTGACCAAGCCCCATCATTCGCCCCAAGATAAAGCCCCTG
>JBASZU010000144.1:0-3681 GCA_049661165.1 Saccharimonadales bacterium (SeqCode) | reverse complement strand
TAATCACGTACCGCGCACTTCCTATTGGTATCGCTCCTTTACCTTCTGATACGCGTCGCGAAATGCTACCCCCTGTCGCACTAAACGATTAACCTCGCTCACACTTTGCATGTCAGAAGTTATCGCTTTTTTGAGCGCTGCTGAATGCATAATTATTTCAGGGATTGTCGCAGTTAACACGTCGAGAGTTTCAATTAAAATAGTTGTCGCCATGTAAAGCGGCTTTTTCATTAGCTGGTAGTCTCTGTGATAACCGCTCCCAACGCCTGTTGCCACGGCTGCAATCTGTCCTGTGTATGTCGAATACATGTGTGCATGGGCTCTCATCACCTCAAATACATCGTAGTTTCTTTTATGTGGCATTATGGACGAACCAGTTGTGTATTCATCTGGCAAACTCATAAAATTAAATTCTTCTGTCGTGAACAAAATCATGTCATTTGCAAATTTTCCCGCAACCGTCATCAATAGTGCATACGCCTGAACAACCGATTGCTCAAATAAGCCTCTCGACATACCACAGTAGAGGGGATTCTGTTGAGTTTTTCCAAATCCTAATGCTTTCGTCGTGAGGTCGCGCCGTATTGGCAAATCAACCCCATAGCCAGCAGCTGACCCAAGAGGATTCTGGTCAATATAGTGATGTGTTGCCTCTAGGAGCGGCTGGATGTCAGTGAATGCGTCATGATAGCTCATTAGCCATGCTGAGACGGTAGATGGCATCGCCTTTTGGGTATGTGTGTACCCTGGCATTGGCACTGCACTAGTGGCTCGCGATTTTTGTTGCAACTGGTATGCCACACTCGCGAGTCTGCGTTGCACAAGCTCGAGGCTATCTTTCATGTAGAGTCGCATCATCACGAGAGATTGATCATTTCGACTTCTCGCAGTATGTATTTTCTTACCCGCGTCACCAACTTGCTCAATTAGATACGCTTCAATCGCACTGTGCCCGTCCTCTACACCAGGCTTTATGACAAATGAGCCCTTTTTCCACCCTGCTTTAAGCTGCTTGAGTGCTGCAACTAATGCTGTCGTTTCACTCTTGCTCAGAAGGCCGCACTGGCCAAGCATGTTTGCATGGGCAATCGACGCCTTTATATCCCAGCCGAGCAGTACTGCGTCTAGCCAGACGTCATCCCCGACCGTATACTTTTCGACTATGGGATTAAGTTCTGGGCCTGATGCGCTTTCCCAAAGTTTATTGCTCATAGTTATATACTCCGTACGAGGTTTGCTGTGACAGGTTATATATTTCTATGAATCCTGGTGACGCATTTTGGTTGAACGCCGGATTCCTCTCAAATGTAGCGAGATTTTCATTAAATAATGAGTAGGGGGAATCGAGCGATACTACTACCACACTTCCTTGATGTAATTTTACTGTGACACTTCCTGAGACTTTTTTATTTTGGTTTTTTATATAGGCGTGTAGATGTGCCATGGTCGGCTCAAACCATTGAGCCGCATAGAGCAAATACGCCCATTTCTGGTCAATGAATGATTTCATTTCATTTTCCACTCGGGTCGAAACCAGCATCTCTAGCTTTTTATGTGCCTGTGTCAAAATAGTGCCGCCAGGGTTTTCAAAAATTCCTCTTACTTTAAGTCCGACGAGCCTATCTTCAATAAGATGAACTACTCCTACACCATGTCGAGCACCAAGCAGGTTGCAGTGTGAAATAATATCTACTAATGGCATCTTCTTATCCTGCACTCCCACTGGCACGCCGTGCGCGAACTCAATGGTAATGTATGCAGGCTCAATTGGCGTGCTAGCAATAGGGTTGCACCACCGCAATATCTTCTCGAGAGGCGCTTCAAGAGATGGCTTTTCTATTTCACCACCTTCAGCAGAGTTGCCCCACATGTTTTCATCATATGAATAGAGGCTAGCCTCAGTTTGTATCACACTAATACCGTGTTTCTTCGCATATGCCAGTTCCTCTGCTCTGCCCATTGCCCATTCCCTTACGGGTGCAATGATTTTCAAATGCGGCGCAAGAGTAGTGATATACGATTCAAATCGCACTTGGTCATTACCTTTGCCTGTGCAGCCATGCGCCACTACCTCACAATTCGACTTCTCGGCAATTTGTACCGCAATTTTCGATATCATGACTCTTCCAAGCGGCGTATGAAGAGTGTACCCGCCCTGATAGTCGGCGTTTGCTTGTATGGCTAGGCTAAGTACTGATTCTGCGAACTCCGTTTTTGCATCATATACCAGCGCCTCTACGGCACCAAGATCAAGCGCCTTTTGCCGGATTGCCTCTAGGTCATCTGCTCGCTGGCCAATGTCGACTGTCAGCGCCACTACCTCGCACCCATATTCCTCCTGAAGCCACTTCAGCATCACCGATGTATCTAGCCCACCCGAATAAAGTAATAGGCATCTGCCAAAATTGCCTTTTATTGCCTCATACGAGGCTACCTTCTTATAGGCAGGGGCATTCCAAACCAACTGCTTTGCATTTGTTTGTGTGTGTATGTAACTCATAAATATCCTCCAAATAAAAAGACTCCCGGTACTATGGGAGTCGTCTCGGAGTCTGATTTTTTTATGCGCGAGGACCACTCCCATTCATACGAGAGTCACGACGGTTTTGCATGTAGTATTCACATTTCATACATGTACAATAACAGAATTTTGAGTCTGACACAATAGTAGCACCCCTAACTGCTCACTGCGCCGAAAAACAGAAGCCAGGATTAGCTCGATAAGACCCATCTCAACGACCGCCTCATCTGTTAAGGGTTTTGTCGTCTTACCATTGTCGAACGAATTAACAGATATTGGGAGGTAGCGAGCAGTTACGAGCACCCTGCCCATGGCTCGCATGTCTATCTCGGAGTCACTACTCCCTGTTTTGTAGCTATAATAACAACTAGGCTAAAGAATGGTGCTAGACAAATTAGGAATCTTTTTTTCAACGAAGTGTGTGGATATAGAAGCAGTTACAAAACGCCGGTGAAAAACTGCACGAAGGATATAAGGGCGACGGTATCACCAATACGTTCGAGTTGGTCGTGACCAGCTTGCTGTGATTTCGGGATGAACGACGCAAAAAATGCGAGCACCCAAACACCAGCGAGTTGCACCCATGCTACCACCAGCGGTCCTTTTTCGGTAGATTTGTACCACGGCTTTTTCAACTTTTGATCTTGAGCCATAGTTTGATTGTACAGCAAGCGGAGTTCTTAGTCGGAATAAACCTTAGACTGAGGAGCTTAGAGCTTAGATGCGGCCGTAGGCTGCTCAGAAAATAATCGCGCAAGCGATACAGCCGAGACGGCCATGCGTAAGCTCCTGGCTCAGGTGTTGTCAGGCTCTACAACTTCCGAAAGGCAAGGCGACTCGTTTGAGGAAGTAATCAATTGCCACTGGCAATTGATTACTGACGAGTTGTCGCGTTGGCTGTAGAACTGACAAAGCCTGACCAAGATGCTGGAGTTCTGGCCTGGTTTCTTTTGCCTTCTTTCCTTGACAGCAAAGAAAGAAGGTCGCCTGCAGGCGCGAGAGCCTGCATATAAACGAGAATGTTCTTCTCCGCCGATTGGCGGGTCAGAATGACAGGGACGGGACTAGCACTTGCAGGGGTCGCAAGAACAGGTTTCACCGCATTTGCAGGTTTTACTGGGGTGAGTTTCACCGCATTTGCAATCTTTGCAGTCCGTACA
>JBASZU010000143.1:0-23391 GCA_049661165.1 Saccharimonadales bacterium (SeqCode) | reverse complement strand
ACTTATTACCATGATGAAGAGCAGTGAAGGCATGATAGCGGTGGTGTATAGCCAAAATGCCCATGGCAGCGGTGAAATGCTACACAACACCCATATGCGTGAAGCAGAAACCCACATAGGCCACGCTCAGCTTAGCTTTGCGCGCCCCACCCGCGTAAGTGGAACATAACATTGCACTATTGACAAATAAGCATGAAAGATATATAATCCAATTATGACAAGACCTACTAATAATAATAAAAACTCTGGCCCATCTTCGTTTCACCTTACCCGGAGGGGTATGTTAGTTCTTGGGGCTGCAGGGGCTGCAACAGCCGTAGGAGTCGTCAAGTTTGGGGGCGATTATTATTCAAATTTAAGAATTAGACAAAATCAGAAGGCGATAAGCGATGCATTATTTCACGGCGGATATGCCGAAGATAACCTCTGGGTTCGTAGTGGCACGGCATTTTATTCCGCTCCGAATACACTAAAGGGCAATCCAGATGGAAGCCATGGCCTTATGGACAACTCCGTTGAGGCTGGAAGGTTAGGTGGAGAAGGCTCTGAAGTAGCAGGTAAGATTGAACGTCCGATTTTGTACAAAGATCCAAATGGTGGAAAGTGGTGGGGTTATACAATGTCTCCAGAAGACGGGAGAACTGAGAATCTTGCTAAAAATATTCGCTGGGTGCGAGAGTCTGATATCAGGGGATCCGCAGTTGATGGTCTAGGGATTTCACCATGGGAATCCGGACAGGGCAGTGCACCTATCCACAGGGTTAGTATGAGCGATACACAAGGATTTATCCGTTCTCTTGAAAATGGTGGATCTACCACAGAGCAGCCAGTAGGTATCTTTAGGGCGGCGTAGAGGTACGTATACCTTGTAGGAAGTGGTGTAAAAAGCACCACTTTTTTCGCATTATGTGTATTGTAGTGGGTGACAGTGGGTAGTAGACTGTTAGCAGTGGGTAAAAGTAGGTAACCCGCGTAAAAGAACGGCGAACTACCTCTCAAGTCGCCAAAAGAATTCTCTCGAAGAACCTTTCGGCAAAAAATCCTCCTACGCGACACCCATCTCAATAATCTGATTGCAGACTGCTGAGAAGGGGAAGCTCCGGAGGAAAGAGAAAAACAAAAAACTCACCGTACACTTAAAAAATAATCATATGACACAGGTGGACTACTTCCAGCGCAAACTCGACGATAAACGGCGGTTAACCATACCGACCGAGCTTCGCGAAACATTTGCCGGTGGAGCGGTCATTACCCGTGGATTTGGACAGTATCTGCACCTGTACCCGAAAGGGGTCTGGGATACGATGGTTGAGCCTCGGCTGGCCGGAGACATCCTAGACGAACGCATTGCCGACCTGAACGTGCAATTCCGCACGGGCAAGGTAGAGCAATCACTCGATGGCAAACAGGGGCGGATAACGCTTGAGCAGCACTTACTTGACTATGCCGGCATCAAAAAAGATGTCACCGCAGTAAGTGTCGGAAATTATTGGCGCATTCTGGCAGCGTGAGCAGGCATAGAGACCTGGCTCATTTGAAAAAACCTTAACAACCTAAAACGCAAGAATCATGAAGAATGAATCATGAATCATGCAAACACGAATATATAGATAACTCGTCAGCTTTTCTCGGATAGGGAAGAGCAACCCGAGCAAAAAACCACGTTTTTTTGCACGGCGTGATGAGAAACCCCGCAGGGGTGTCTCATTAGGCGAAGCCGTTATCATCACCTATTCGGCAGTCAACCAGTGGATATTCATAAGGCACCACTGCATAAAAAAGCCCTCGTTCTTTCCATAAAACACCTCCCAAAACTCCACCTCACACATAAGTCTCTCACTTTGTTCTTGGGAAGTCGGAAGCATTACAAGATTTTTGAAATCTTACTAAACTATAAGCTTCCTTACATACGGACCAAGAACACCAACAAAAACAAAAACTAGATACAAAACAAAAAGTTGGCTGCTGAATAGGTGATAAATAGTCGGGTAGTCGGATGGACGAATAGATGTACGAATCTAACCGGAACCAATTACTCCAAAAAAAACAAAAATCACCAAAACAAATACAAATATAAAAACAAAGTTGCGACATGCACTATGCATCAAACAATACACAAGCCCGTACTGCTCGGGGCGGTGCTGACGTATCTTGCGCCAGAACGAGGGAACTCCTACCTCGACCTGACGGCGGGCTACGGCGGACACGCAGGAGCGGTGCTGGAACATACCCAAGCGCCATCACAGATGACGCTGGTCGATCGCGACGAGACTGCGGTGAACGCACTTATGTCGTTCGAGAGACAGGGTGCAACAGTATTGCATGCCAGTTTCGAAGAGGCATCAGCCACACTACAGAGTGGGGGCGAACGCTTCGATATGATACTGGCGGATTTGGGTGTGTCGTCGCTGCACCTTGACACGTCGTCTCGGGGCTTTGCGTTTCGCTCAACCGGTCCGCTTGATATGCGGATGGACCAGCGTGCAGAGCTGACAGCGGCAACAGTGGTAAATACGTATAGCCAAGTCGAGCTAGAGGGGATTCTTCGCCGCTATGGTGAGGAGCCGCGGGCTCGAACGATTGCGACTGCCATAGTGAATAATCGTCCGTTTTCGACGACGACTGAGCTAGCAGAAGCCATTGCGCACGTAATGCCGAGGAGAAGTAAGGTTCACCCGGCAACGAGAAGCTTTCAAGCTATACGGATTGCGGTAAACGATGAGCTCGGACAGCTCGAGCACAGTTTGCCCATGTGGTTTCAGCTATTGAAGCCAGGCGGCAGACTTGGCGTTATTAGCTTCCATAGTCTTGAGGACCGCATAGTCAAGCAAGCTTTTGCCGATGTGGCGGGTGACCGCTACGATGCAAACTACCACTTGTTGACCAAACATCCAGTCGTGGCCGACGACACTGAAATAGTTTCTAATCCGCGGGCACGGAGCGCTAAGCTTCGCGTCTTGCAGCGAAAATAAAAAAAGAAAGGGAACTCAATATGCCTATACGGGTAAAAAGTAGCTCCCGGGCCTACAAAGTCCACGTTAAAGTGGGCTAGTAGAACGAGGCGGTTGGCGGGGCAAAACGTCCCGCCAACCCAACATACAGACATACAAACATAACAAACACAAACATTTTTATATGACATATTCATCAACGATGGCGCTTGGGCGTCAGCAGGTTGTCGCTCGCGGTCGCAATTCGGTGAGCTTTCGTCCGAAAGATACACGTCTTGGTCCGGTGAGTAACACGATTGTACTCATAGTGCTAGCGTGTTTACTAGGGCTGCTTTATCTCACGCAAGTAACTAAAACAAATGCCTACGGCTATAGCATCAACACACTTCAGCACGAACAAACAGCCTTGCAGAGCGAGCGAGATGACCTAGCGGCAGCCTCAGCTCGTTTGCAATCACTCGATACAGCAAAAAATTCGGCCGAGGCAAAGGCGCTTGTGGCCGTCGCTCCTTCCGGTACGGTGCAGTAACAGGTATACTCATCGAAGTTATGGACAACTGGCAAGCATCGCAATCAGACCCGATTCAGCGTACACGGCTTTGGTACGCACTTATACTCATTGTTTTCGGGACATTCGCGGTTCGACTTTTTTATACCCAGGTTATCCGGTATGACCACTATAAATCGCTTGCGCTTAGTGATCAAATTCGCGAGTATGATGTTCTTCCAGAGCGGGGTGCTATTTACGCTCAACTCAATGGCAAGACTATACCGCTCGTACTGAACCAAAAACTATACACAGTGTTTGCCGATCCCAGCATAATAAAACACCCCGATACAACAGCGGCTGCGATTGCGCCGCTCCTTGGACTTGACGCCGAAGACGTGGAAACAAAACTACGCGCTAAGCAGACACGGTACGTGGTGCTGAAGAAAAAGGTTTCGGCTTCACAAAATAAGAAAATTCTGGCGTTGAAACGTTCCGGGATTGCGTCGCAGCAAGTGAATTACCGAGTATACCCGCAGGGGACAATGGCGGCACAGGTGCTTGGTTTTGTGAACGATGATGGCGAGGGCAAGTACGGGCTTGAACAGGCACTCGACTCACAGTTGGCTGGGCAGAAGGGTCGGCTCAAAGCTATTACAGATGTCAATGGGGTGCCATTGGCGGCAAGCAGCGATAACCTCCTCATTCAGCCGCAAGCCGGCCAGAGTGTTACGCTGACGCTGGATATGGGAATGCAGGCGCAGGTGGAGAGTATCGTAAAAGCCGCGCAGGAGAAGTTCCGCTCAAAAAATGTCAGCGCACTGGTGATGGAAACAAATACCGGTGCCATAAAAGCTATGGCGAATTATCCTACCTTCGACCCAGCAAAATACCAGCAGGTTGAGGATGGTACGGTGTTTCAAAACTACAGCGTGGCCAGCCCAATTGAGCCAGGATCTATTACCAAGGTATTGACAGTTGCGGCGGCGATAGACAAGGGTTCAATCAGTGCCGACACCAGCTACTACGACCCGGGAAAGTGGACTATAGACGAGGCAAAAATCCTAAATGTTGCTGAGGGTACGGGCACAGGCACGCAAACCATAAAAAGTCTTCTGAACCTTTCGCTCAATACGGGTGCAACCTGGACACTGATGCAAATGGGTGGAGGCAAACTAAACATGCAGGGGAGACAGGCACTGTATGACTATTTTGTTGACCACTACCGTTTGAGCGAAAAAACCGGCATAGAACAGGGCTATGAGGGGACAGGTTATGTGCCAGAGCCGGAAGATGCGGACAACGGCATAAACATTACGTTCGCAAACATGTCGTTTGGGCAGGCCTATTCTGCCTCGGCAGTCCAAATGGGAGCGGCACTGAGTGCGATTGTGAACGGCGGTACGTACTATCGGCCAACATTAGTGGCTTCGACTGTGGGTACAGATGGTAAAACACGGGAACAGTCTCCTGTAGTCCTAAAAAAAGGTGTTGTATCGGAAAAGACCAGTCGGGATATGGTGGGGCTACTTGACTATGTGACCGAAGCCCATGTCGCCGGCTTTCCGTATATGAGATTCGATTCGCGCTATAGTGTTGGAGGTAAAACCGGCACGGCGCAGATTACCGACGAGAAGACTCATTTGTACCGTGAGGATGTCTTTAACGGGACATTCATGGGATATGTCGGGGGCGATACTCCGCAGTACACGATAGTGGTGTACAATATTGAACCGCGTGGTTACGGCGGTTTCGCTGGCGCGCAAACAGGTCAGCCGGTATTTGGTGAGATTGCTCATATGCTTATCAATAACTACGACGTAAAACCAAAAAAGGGCTCGTAGAGTGTCTCTGTCGACCAGAGTGCGCTATACTGTAGTTCGTAAAGGAAAATGAACACCATGAACCATGAACTTCTCACGGTAACCCTCCACGGCTCTAATTTACTTAACCTCGTTTTACTTGGGGTATCAGGCTTTTTGCTTTCCATGGCACTCACTCCGCTGTATACAACCGTTGCGTATCGCTGGAAGTTGTGGAAGAAGCCTCGTACCGAGACGGTAACAGGTGCAAAAGCGACTATGTTTATGAAGCTGCATGCCGAGAAACACAAGCGTAATATACCGACTATGGCGGGTGTGATTTTCATTGCCACCGTGACGATTTTGACTGTCAGTTCGAACTGGAGCCGCGCCGAGACCTGGCTGCCATTGGCTGCCTTTGTGGGGGCGGCAGCTGTTGGACTAGTGGATGATATCATCAACATTCGTGGTGACGGTACGGGAAAGGCTGGACTGCCTTCAAAACTGAAAATGCTGCTTATCACACTGGTAGCGGCTATTGGAGGCTGGTATTTTTACTATAAGCTTGGCTTTGATAGCATCCAGCTGCCTGGGCTACATCAGACATCACTGACGATAGGTTGGTGGATTATCCCATTGTTTACGTTGGTGGTTGTCGCGACGGCCAATGCTGTGAATATTAGTGATGGTCTAGACGGACTGGCAGGAGGCTTGGCAACCATTGCGTTTGCGGTTTATACCGTCATAGCTGTACTGGAACAAAAATATGGTGTTGCCGGCTTCTGTGCGGTCATAGTAGGTGCGCTCATGAGCTATACGTGGTTCAATGTGTTTCCGGCGCGATTTTTTATGGGCGATGTCGGGTCATTTGCGCTTGGAACAGCACTTGGTGTTGTGGCGATGTACACCGACACGGTGCTGCTACTTCCGGTTATAGGTTTAGTTTTCGTGGCCGAAGCAGGGTCGGTTATTCTGCAAATAACCTCTAAAAAACTGCGCAATGGCAAAAAAATCTTCCGAATATCACCAGTGCATCACCATTTCGAGGCCATTGGCTGGCCAGAGGCGAAGGTTACCATGCGTTTTTGGGTGATTGGCCAGGTGGCCGGGCTTGTCGGACTTGCTCTGTTTGTAATGGGGAGATACAGCTAATTAGCCCAGAAAAACACAATTACCCCGGACTATTATGAAAACAGAAAAACAAACAACCCACCACAAAATTTCTGTAATGGCTCTTGCGCTGGTGACGTATTGCTGCCACTCAGTTGGGTATCGGGTTTGGATTTATGAATCACGTGGGTACGAAAAGTGGAACGCATTGGCTCGGACAGGGGGCGGACATGTTTGAGCAGAGTGGTGTTGGCGCAAGGCGTGCCGCTACCGCAACAACTGATGCGCTCCGGCGGCACAGGCCGGACTACTGGCTCGTCGTTATAGTTGCTTTTTTGCTGGCCATTGGACTCACTGTAGTATATTCCATTAGCCCGGCACTTACGGAGTTACGTGGTGGAAACTACGTCGAACATCAAACGGTAGCGATCGCACTCAGCATAGTTGCATTTGTGGTGACCTCGCGAATACCCCTCACACAGTGGCGGCGCTGGCAGTGGGGGCTGCTTGGTTTGGCGGCACTCGGCACGATGATTGCGCTTGTAACGCCGCCTATTCCTGCGTATCCGCAGCATCGGTGGATACGTCTGGGAAGTTTTTCGCTTCAGTCTGTAGAGATATTAAAATTTGCGCTGCTTGTAGGAGTGAGTGGATTTCTTGCTAGCCGGGCACGTGATAAGCTGGTTGGCAACTACCGGTTGACACTAAAGCCTATCGCTGTGGCACTGGGCATGGTTGGTTTCATCGTTGCGTTTGTCCAGAGTGATCTCGGCTCTGCAGGGGTGATTGTGGTAATGGTGACCATAATGGCATTTATCGCCGGTTTGCCGATGCGGCGGATTATGCTGATTGCCGCTGTTGTTATACTGGGCACCATTATTGCCGTGTCGTCGACACCGTATCGACGAGATCGTCTCAACACCTACCTTCACCCTGAGGCAAATTGTTCGACAGCTGCTGGGCACCAGGCCTGCCAAGCACTTATTGCCGTAGGTTCTGGTGGTATGATTGGGTTGGGACTAGGTAAGAGTGTGCAGGCTTACGGCTATCTTCCTGAGGCGCAAAATGACTCAATATTTGCCATTTATGCCGAGAAATTTGGGTTTATTGGTTCGATGGTACTGCTCGGGCTTTTTGTGGCTCTTTTTTCTCGCCTGAGGCTTATTGCCGAGCGAGCACCGGACACATTTAGTCGTTTGCTCGTTGTAGGTGTTCTTGCCTGGCTGAGTACGCAGGCAATTATCAACATTGGTGCTATGATAGGATTGTTGCCACTGAAGGGCATCACGCTGCCCCTTATAAGTTATGGAGGAACAAGTGTGTTGTTTGTGGGGGCGGCGCTTGGCCTGGTTTTTCAGGTTTCATATTATACGAGTTTCCATGCGCGGAGCGGTTCCGCGCAATCACGTAAGGATAGATATGAATATAGTAGTGACAGGCGGCGGGTCGGGCGGGCACATCACACCCATACTGGCCGTCGCGTATGAATTAAAGAGGCAAGCGCCGGATTGCGCCGTCACTTACATCGGCCATAAGGGTGATGATTTGCTTGACGTCGTCAAAGAAAGCGGCGATATCGCTGCAATTGAAACGGTATCGGCGGGTAAACTCAGGCGCTATAGCGGGGAAGGGTGGCGACAGCTGCTTGATGTCCGGACTCAGCTTTTAAATGTTCGAGATGTGTTTCGAACTGTATGGGGAATATTCGAAAGCTACCGTATTCTCGGTCGTATTCGGCCAGACGTAGTCTTTACCAGGGGTGGATTCGTCAGTGTGCCGGTATCCTTTGCGGCAAGGCTTCGGCGAGTGCCATATATAACCCACGATTCTGATACCATACCAAGTTTGGCAAATCGGCTGATTGCCCGTGGTGCGGTGTTACATATCGTTGCAATGCCCGTGGAGCTATATCCGTATCCATTAGAAAAAACGGTCATGTCGGGCATACCGGCTGGGCACAATTATAAGCCAGTGAGTGCCGAACAGGCCAAAAAGTATCGTCATGAACTTGGACTTGCTGAGTATGATCAGGTTATATTGCTCACCGGTGGTGGCAATGGCGCGCGTGCTCTAAACCGCGCGCTTGTTGACAACGCACGTTATTTGCTGGCGGCGCATCCTGATCTTGTTCTTCTTCATTTTGCAGGCCGTGCGTTAGAACAGGAAACCAACGATGCCTATGACGGACTCGGTCTTGGCAAGGCACGCTCGCGGGTGCGTGTTTACGGTTTTGCTGCTGACTTTTATCGCTACAGTGGGGCAGCTGATATTGTGGTTGCTCGGGGTGGTATGAGCACTCTGGCAGAGTTTGCTCTGCAAAGAAGAGCCTGTGTCATTGTGCCCTCGAAACAGCTCGCGTGGAATGTCAAGAATAGCCAGGTACTCGCTAGTCGGGGTGCGGTGATTGAGTTGCCCGAAGAACATGCGGAACAGCCTGAACGTCTCGGCAGACTCCTAAGTGAATTGCTTCACGACGCAGATAGACGGCAAGAGTTGGGGGAGAAGCTCGGTTCTATAGCTCGCCCAGATGCGGCTAAAGACATTGCCGACCGCGTGCTGGCAGTGGGAGCGCAGCGGACGGGATGACTATGAAGTGGCTACGTAAGAAATACACTAAGTCTCCGCTCGTTCCAGGCCGCGACAGGCCGGCGGCAGAGGCGCGTCCTGCGTATTCATACTATGCTTCCCGCGCAAAGCCTCAAGGGCGCTCGAGCGAAGGCCGGATTGCTTTGCCGATAGACGAAAACCGTACAAGTCTAAAGAATCTAAAACAGCATACTATCTTGATACTTTGCCTGGCGGTGGGTCTTGTATGTACAGGCAAGGTACTCCTGCTTATACCCTCAAGTAAAGTTGTTGTAGTGGACACCAGCCAGACCCTTCAGCTGCCAACCGAGGCTTATGCGGCTGCCGCGAACAAGTATCTACGAAGCAGCGTACTCAATGGCAACAAGCTGACCCTCAATACCAATGGAATCGCCCGAGATATGAAACGGCAGTTTCCCGAACTCGAGAGTGTGGTTGTTGCGGTGCCGCTCGTAGGCAATCGGCCGGTGGTGTATGTATCACCGACGCATGCGGCATTTGTTCTTGAGGCACCCACCGGCCTCTACACCATCGGTGACGAGGGCTACGTGCTTGCCAAGCTGCGCGCGCCGCTCGATACGTTGGTGCACCTCAAAGAATCCAGCAACCGAATCCCATTGGTCGGCAAGCGGTTTTTCCCTGGCTCTACCATAAGTTTCGCCTTGACCGTGCAGTATCAACTGCAGAAAGCAGGGTATACCGTCCAGTATATGGAGCTGCCTGGGGCAAGTCCCTACGAACTCGCTGTGTACCTTGACGGCAAGAGCTACCGGATTCGCTTCAATCTTCAAGCGGATGCCCTTCAGCAGAGCGGGGGGGCAGTAGCGACCCTACGCCAGCTCGCACAAAACCAGCCAAACGAATATCTTGATATGCGTACTCTCGGTAGGGCATACTACCGTTAGGGGTAATGTTAGCTTTGATATAAGGGAATGCCCCCTTGTGCTACCCTATCTCAGTTCGCAAAATGTTCGTATATAAATAAAGTAATGATGATAAAAACATATAAACATAGAAAAAAAGGGGAATGTCAAATAAAATATTGGCAGGAGGGCAATAAAAGGGGAAAGGGATATAAAAAAGTCAAATGCGTGAAAAAGCAAATGTTTTCACGACTGAACTGTGGAAAAGTCAAATATTCATATACAACAATAGCGTTTTAATAAAAAAGCAAACACTAGGCATATACGGAAGTTACGAGCAACTAGCGAGAGTCCAAATGAAAACCACAGATATGATTTGAAGTCCTGGGTGAAAACGTAAGAGTGTCATTTTGGCAGTTCACGAGTTCTTTTGCCAAAACTCCCCTGTTAGGAGGGGTATGACTAATCATCTATATAACCAATATTCACGTCGCAAAATATACATTGTGCGACATATACTCACTGTTCGTTTTCCATTCACCTACCTACACACTCGCCCGGAAATTTTGTGCTGTGCTGCCGCATGTAATTATTTTTTATGTACTTTCCTTTTGCGTATGCCCGTATGCCACAAAACCTAACATTTCCTACTTTCTACCCCATCTTCAACAAATATTCTACGTTCGTTTTTTGTACGTTTTATAAATGCTGTTAGAGTTATGTAATGTTATAGTTACGACGCCCTAGGTTCGATGCATTCCTTGGCAGTATATAGGGCTCAATGTCGGTAAGGTAAAGACCTAGCTCGGTTTGAACGAATTGATCTTGGATACGAACCCCGTCAGGCCAGAAAAACTCTGAGCTTCCATTAGTGCGGTGGTCGTCCACTATGCGTTGAATGACCCCTAAATTATGAATGCTTAGGTGTGGTCTTGGGATAACTTGAACATGTGCTACGAGGCTAGTTTTTTCAGGAAGACTCGGATGAGCATACGAGAGGACGGGATGATCATCTTTGACGGTACCTTCTGTGACAGCAAGCCCCCAGTGGTGTTCGACCACTTGCGCACCAGTAGTCTCAGCGATCATAGAAAACGTACTATCGGTAGCATCAAGGAGTGCTCCAAGTGTGAATTGGGTGAGGCGGTGTACTCTGGCGTACCTGACGACACCTGCTTTACCTTCTTCAACAGTTTCAATAAGAGGTACCTTGCCCCATACCACGTCTTGTGTTCTGTACAGGGGTAAGGTTACTCCTCCGTGGGTAATTTCTCCCATTGGCGTTGGCTCTAGTAAAAGCTTTTGGTCAGACATACGGGGGGGGTAACAGGACACCTGCTTGCTTATTCGCTGAGTTCGTAGGTGGCTTTTGCGACGCGCTTGAACTGGGGTTTGCTTTGGAGGTTGAGGAGAATGGTCGTTTCTTTCACGAAACGGCTCTTGAGCACGCGCTGGACAATTTCGTCGCGGTGGAGGGGCTCCTTGGCCTCGCGCAGCACCTCGCTGATGATATCGGCAACGGTGCCTTTCGTGTAGCCCCACTCTTTCAGCGCGTAGATACCCCGGCCGATAAGTACAAAGCGCTTGTCTTTTATAAGTTCGTTGTGGATGGCTTGCGTGGTGACATCTTTACGCTTGAAGTCGCTGGCCTTGATGGCCTGTGCTATTTCGTTAAAGTGCATGTGCTTCTTATTCTCGCTGAGGATGACGTAAATTTTGTCGCGAATGTTCTTCGGATTAACGGTCGGCCACTTTACTAGACCCCAACGGCCGTTCAGGGTCGCGAGTTGTTTGCTGGTGCTGGCGAGTGCGGACGTGTAGGGTTCGCTTTCCATATTGGCAAGCTTGGTCATGTCCTTTGTACTCAGTGGCTTGCCAGCTTTTTTCACCGTTTCAACGATGGCAGCCACCTCTTTCTTGATAGCGGCAGTGTCGTGGACTTTGCTATTCCCTGCAGATTGGAAGTACGTGTCGTCTTCCGATACCACAGATATATTTGGGCAGAGTTCGGTGAGGAAGGCCAGGCGTGACTGGTCAGTACGGGTATTTTCGCTAGTCAATTTGCCGGCAAGGGTGGTAATACGAGCAGTCTCCCCTGTCCCGGCAAGGGCGGTGAGAACAGCCATCTCTACTTCGGTGATATGAGGGAGATCTGCTCCGGTCATACGAAGTTTAGTCATAACGGATTTTTCGAGCTGACGGACGCGTTCTCGGGTAATACCAAGGAGCTCGCCGATTTGCTCGAGAGTTTCTTTGCGGTCAAACAAGCCGTAGCGCCGTGCGATAATTTCTCGTTCGCGTTCACGATCAATACTATTCAAGATATCTTGAACAATGGATTCTGTGTTGAGTACGGCTTGCTTTTCTGTCATAATTTCCTCTACTATAAAACTTTTGATATACAAAGTCAATGACTTTTTTAATAATCCACCACTTTTTTGTGACCTATCTCATAATGTGCGTTTGCTGTGTTATTGTAGCACATAAATTGACTTGTATACACCTACCATGTTGTAAAAGTTAATAAGCTCATGTTTTGCCTGTGGACAAAGTCGTGTTATCGCCCAGTTGCCCACTCTGCAAGGACAAGCTTGTTTTGGTAACAGTTGGGACTACCAGAATCTGGGTCTTCTCTTATTTAATGCCGTCAGATGAAGTATTAGGAGCAAATGAAGTTTAGGAACGGTTCCAGCTTTGGAGCCAAATAGGTGTTTGAGGTTGGACATCAAACATGTATCGTCGAATAGCTATTTCTTCCGGCGGCGAAATGGGGGGCGGCGCTTGCCTTCGGGTGCTTCGGCGAGTAGTTTGAGCGCCATTTCGTGGGTGATGGTGGTCGGGTCGGTGGTTTTGTCTACCTTGGCATTCTTCTTGCCATCGGTAACGTATGGCCCCCACCTGCCCTTTAGTACCTTTACGCCGTCACCGAAGTCAGCAATGTTCTTTTCGGCTTCAGCGACCAGCTTGGCGGCGTAGAGTTCCCGAGCTTTTTCAAGTGTAATTGTATGGGGGTCTTCGTCTTTCGTGCTCACAAACAGCTTCCCTACTTGTACATAGGGTCCAAAACGACCGATGTTTGACCGAATATCTTGCCCGTCTTCGGTTTTTCCAACAAGTCGTGGAAGTTGGAATGCGACCAAGGCTTCCTCTACAGTGATGGTTTCTATGCGTGCACCCTTTGGCAGCGGCGCGTTTTGGGGCTTTTCTGATTTGTCTGCCTTATTCCCTGCTTCACCCAACTGAAGGTATGGACCAAACCGCCCAAACCGGGC
The DNA here is from genome assembly GCA_049661165.1 of Saccharimonadales bacterium (SeqCode). Classification (GTDB taxonomy): domain Bacteria; phylum Patescibacteriota; class Saccharimonadia; order Saccharimonadales; family UBA4665; genus JAGXIT01. Next base: position 10,320 of record JBASZU010000143.1, on the reverse strand, counting down.
GTAAATGGTCTTACCACTCTTTGGGTCGACACCGACTTCCCTAGCCTGCGCCACAGTGCTGCGGTCTATATCGCCAGATTTGGCCACAAGGGCGTGAAATGGCTCGTAAAAGCTGCTTAACATGGCGTTTCGCTCTAGTTTTGCTTCGGCGATGTCATCGAAGTGCTCCTCGACGCTAGCAGTAAAGCCGTAGTCTATAACTGGTTCAAAATGATCTGTGAGGAAGTCAGCTATGAGCTGGCCGCTCGGCGTGGGGACCAGCTTGCCTTTTGTGCTGCCGGTGTTTTCCTGGACAATTTCACGCCGGAGGGTGTAGTTATTATGGACAGGTGAAATTCCCGTTTCTGTTTTTAAAGAGGGTCTAGCCCCTCTTGAGGTATTCTCATCGCTTCGCTCGAGAATATCCTCCACTCCCCCGCTCGCTGCTCGCTCGCGCCCGCGCTGCGCACGGGTTTCCCCGGAAGCTAAGCCGGAATTATCTCTTAACTCTAGTTGTATGACGTCCCGGGGGGTGCCTTCACTGTCACCGCGCTCGACGTAGCCGCGGGTTTGGATAGTGCCGATGATAGTGGCGTAGGTGCTGGGGCGGCCAATGCCGAGTTCTTCTAGTTTTTTCACCAGAGAACCTTCGGTGTAGCGCGCCGGTGGACGGGCAAAGACTTGGCGAGCAGTTGCAGACTGAAGTTTCACTTCGTTACCTGCAGCCAACAGAGGTAGAATGGCGTCTTCTTTACTTCGTCCGTAGACTCTCAGGAAACCATCGAAGGTTATGATTTCGCCTTTCGCCACGAAGTGGCGATCTTGACTCTTGACTCTTGACTCTTGACTCTGCACCGAAATGGAAATTTCGGTGCGTTCGAGTTTGGCAGGCGCCATTTGGCTGGCGAGCGTACGGCGGCGGATGAGCTCGTAGAGTTTTTGGTCATAGGGGTCACTGCTGGCGACCTCGAGGCTCATATCGGTTGGGCGAATGGCCTCATGTGCTTCCTGTGCACCCTTGCTCTTTGTTTTGAATGTGCGGGCCTGGACGTAGGCTTTTCCGTAAGACTTCTCTATGTAACTTGCTGCAGCGGCGATGGCTTGGGCGCTGAGTGTCATAGAGTCGGTACGCATGTAGGTTATCTTCCCTGCCTGATAGAGTTTCTGGGCGCTGGTCATGGTAGCACGAGAACCGAAACCGAGCTTGGCATTGGCCTCTTGCTGGAGCGTGCTGGTGGTAAACGGTGCGCTAGGGTTACGTGTTCCAGGGGTAGTAGCGACATCCGAGACGGAAAACGTGCTGCCCGGTAGGCTGGCGAGAAAATCATGGGCGGCCGTTTCGGTGGCAAAGCGCGTCGGTACTTCGGCCTTGAACGCGTCCTCAACATGGATAAATTCGGCAGTGACCTTGAAGTCAGATTGACTCTCAAATGCCATAATTTCACGCTCGCGTTCCACAAGCAGACGGACAGCTGGACTTTGGACGCGCCCGGCGCTCTTGCCACCGGGAACTTTCTGCCATACCACAGGGCTCAGTTCGAACCCGACAATCCGGTCCAGGATCTGCCGTGCCTGTTGTGCCTCAACGAGTTTCATATCGACAGTGCGCGGGTGCTTAATTGCCTCCTCTATGGCCGATTTGGTGATTTCGTGAAACACAATACGGTTGGTTTTTGCCGGGTCAAGCCCGAGGACCTCGCAGAGATGCCAGGCTATCGCTTCCCCTTCGCGGTCTTCATCGGTTGCCAGCCAGACCGTTGTGGCGGCTTTCACGGCTTTTTTTAGCTCGGCGATGACCTTCTTTTTCTCTGGGTCGACCTCGTACTGTGTTTTGAAGCCATTTTTGATATCTATAACCGGCGTGCCGTCTTTGGACTTCTTCGGAATGGCACGGATATGACCAATGCTACTGAGTACGGTAAAGTCGCCACCGAGATATTTCTCGATGGTTTTTGCTTTTGCTGGGCTTTCAACGATTACCAAATTCTTTGCGGTTTTTGCCATAAACTTATTACAGTATACTCACTTTATTATATATAGCTAGCGACCAAGCATAGCTGGGAAATGATGATACGTCAAGTGGCTACAGGTAGTCGTGATTTTTACCGAACCAGCGAGGAGGTGAGAATCGCCGGTGGCGAATCGCAAGGCAACCTTCTGGCGCAAGCTATGTTTGCCACAGTGAAGTTGCGGGGTCGCAGGATGTGACAAGGTCCTCCCGAAGACAAGCTTCCTGATAACCACACACGAACGAGGCGATAGCCGAGCTTTAGGGCAGGAGGAGAGCTGAGTTCGGATTCATTCCGAACCAGCGAGGAGGACAAGGTCCTCCTTAACTTGGAGCCCAGTGGTTTGCGCCGAGTGGGTGGATTTTGCCGGAAAGTTCGAGCATGGTGAGGGTTTGGGTGAACAGAGTTGGGTCAAGTTTGCTCTCGGTTAAGAGGTCATGAGCATCGCTGACGCCATTATAGAGGAGGTCGAGAACTATCTGCTCGTCGGCAGTGTCGCCTTTATGTACATACGAAGTCGTGGTGAGGTTTTTTGCGCCAAGCGCGAAAAGTATGTCGTCTACCGATGTGACTGGTGTGGCGCCGGATTTTATGAGCTGGTTACAGCCCACGCTGTTCGGGCTGGTAATATTACCTGGCACAACGAGCACATCTCGCCCTTGCTCGAGCGCAAAACGTGCTGTGTGCAGAGTTCCGCTCTTGTCGGTCGCCTCGATGATTAGGAGCGTGTTACTCAGGCCGGCAACAATCCGGTTACGTGCAATAAAATGCTGCTTCAGGCTCGGTGTGCCCACTGGGTACTCCGAAATAATTGCTCCACCCTGCTCCAGGAGGCGGCGAGCGAGGTTGGTGTTACTTGCCGGGTAGATTTCGTCGAGGCCGTTCGCGAGTACAGCTAGGTGAAGACCTCCGTGCTTGAGGGCTGCCTCGTGGGCTATGGCATCAACGCCAAGCGCCAGGCCGCTCACAATTGTAATGCCCCGCTCTGCGAGCTGCCCTGCAAGCTGCTCTGTTACCGTGCGTCCATATGGTGTTACACCACGGCTGCCAACTATGGCAACGCGAGGCCGGCTTAGCCAAACGTCTGGCTCTGCCCCCAGGTAGAATAGTTCTTTTGGCGGTGACGCTATATCCTTTAAAACCGTAGGATAAGCAGTATCCTTTAATGTAACTTTATTTACTTTCATACCAAAACATGAATAAGTATTGACACTGTGACACTTTTTTGCTAAAATAGCAACTCATAAGTGTCAGTCACTCTTGTAGTGACCACTTTTGCACCTTATATCCCCATTCTAACTCCTCCGGCGACTTGTCGCTAGAGGAAATTGTTAGATTGTTTTAGAACGTGCCATATAAAAAGTTGTTACCCTCCACTTTTCTCTTGGCGTTCTCTGGCTTTAACCAGCCGGAAGCGTTCTAAAACAAACTAACCCCTTTAACTAGGTTCGACAGGTGCTTGCACCAGTCGGCCCCAGATACTGGTAGTGAGCCTGAACGGTTCTTCCCGCACACGCGGGAGAGGCACGACATCGTTGATTTCATAGATGTTTCGATGCTTCACTCATCTTGGTGGGTTGAAGGGTGGAGGGAGCCGACGTGTTCGGCTCCATAAAAGGTCAGTAGCGGTGCCCACCCCCTCTACTGACCTTTTTTGTTTGCCGCAAGAGGTGCCCAGTCACAATCCTACACGCATTTCGCACCAGCCAGCCTGCCAATGAGCGGAGCTCGTTGCACTGCTGGCTTCTTTGGCTCCTGCACATTTTTCCTTTCCAGTACTCACTCGCCGTACCTCAGTACGGCTCCTTCCGTGCTTCAAGGAGAAAATGCACATGAGCTCAAAGTGCGAAATGCGTGTCCTACTGCCAGCAAGCTGACAATCGGTTGCGACCCCGCCTCAACTGACTGCAAGCATAGCTCGCAATCAGTCTCCGGCCTTGCGGATTGCCACTGGCAACCCTCACCCTCTACTGACCTTTTTTGTTTGTCGTGAGAGGTGCCCAGCCTCGTTCCGCAGCCCGGGAACTTACACTGCGTCAGGCTCAGCCCGACCCAGAAGGTTCCCCTTACGAAGCGCCACGGGCGCTCCTCACCCCCTCGGTGGTCTATCTATGTACCACTCACTTTGGATTATCATGAGCCGAGCAGCGCAGAGAGAATTATGAACCTGAATCACGCAACTCTATCCCTGTCATTCCGAGCGAAGTCGAGGAATCCCGTTATTGTTCTTGTAGCTAACAGATGAAAAGAAGATCTTCCGACTTCTCCGCTGTACAGCGGATTCGCTCACGATGACATTATTCGGTGTTTTTTAGTTTCGTGATTCAGGTTTATGAAATTTGACAAATAACTAATAATAAATTATAATACCCCATATGACAAATCCTATCCATCCCAGTGTTCATGATCTTGGACGCCCTGGTGATTATGCGTTGAATCCTGCGCCTAGCGAACGATTACTGGTTTTGGACGAAGCGCAGTTATTTGAAGGAGTTGTCTGTAAATCCGCTCCTGCCGGGTCACTTACTGGTGCCAAAGGGCTTGTAGATGTAGTGGATGGTATGGCTTGGTTGTTACCCAAGTCGAGCAGTCAGAAACTCCATGGTTATTTCGAAAAAAAACCATTTGACATAACTCATATACTTTATAGGCTGAGTGAGCCAATTATTTTGGGTAAAGTTGTAGCTGGCTCTTCGGATATGGAAATATACAATTTGTTTGCGGATGATCATGAAAAGAATTGCTCAGGTAGAATAAAGGCCTTGGAAGGTTTTAGGGATATAGTGCTTGCGGTCGAGAACGGTCAAACAAAAGGTCTTGCTACGGCCTACAAAGAGCTATTAGTAGGCATTGACCCATCCTTCGAGAATGTTTGGCGGCGCAGGAAAGTTGCGAATTTTATTCGAGGAAAATCCAGTGCAGATGCCGTCATAGACAATCACATCAAGGGGTTGGTTAACACTGACTATAAAGACACAGGTATTCGGGGCTATATCCGGGATACTAGCCTTGAAATTGCAGGTACAGAGCAGGCCATGTCAATAGGTCTATTGGCTCGTGCCTCGTGTTATATACAGTCTGTGCCTTCGCTCCGAAAGAATGCACAAGTGCTAAGGCAAGCCTTAGAGAGTTTCGGGCTTAAAGAATACGCCGAGAAGCCTCGAGATGCGTGTGAGGTTGCAACGGGTATAGATAGTTCATTGCTGCGTGCGTCTGAGTTGCTTGGAAAACTAAGGGTTAATAATTTGCTAGAAAAAGATCGTCAAGATCTCGAAATACTTCAGGGAAAAATAGCCGAGCAAATCGCAAAAAGAGCTACCGAGGCTCAAACCGTATCAAGTCTCTCTGGGGTGACCATAGTACATCGCCCCTTAAACGCACAGATGATGGCAGAGAGGCTGGAGGCAAAAAAGGAGCCGAGCAAACGACAAGCAATTCTCGCTCCTACGCCGGCGGCCGGGCTAGGTGAACTTCCTAAGAGTCTAAACCCCACCAAAGAAGAACTGGCGAAGTTGGCTGCTACTGTGGCACTAGAGGCGGCTCAGGCAGAAGCAGAACATGACGACCCGCTGAAGACTCGGCTCGAGGAATTAGCCGATATGCATGAGGGGCTTCTAAAGCCTTTTACGTTTAGCCAGAAGCAGCTGAGGGGTCTTGGACTAACCGGCGGTAACTCTCTTGAGTACACACTCCTTAAAGGCGCACAAGACGTGCAACCTAAACTTCGGGAGCTTGCTGAAGTTCCATCAGGCGAAGTGTTTGCTACTATGGCTGGATTGTTCTTGCTAGCCTCAGATTCAAAGATGACTGTCGAAGACCTACAGTCTACCATAGCCCAGATTCTTACAACCGATAGCGAGTACAGAAATATGTATACCAGCATCTTTGCAGGATTATTTCGCCCAAACGGTATAGCGCAGAACAGCAGTCCCCGCAATATTGGTCGTGAGATTGACTGGGTGGCCGATAGAATTGATTTGTTTGCGGCGATTATAGACGGACCAAAAGATACAAAGGGTACTTCCTTGCCTCGGAGTGCACCACTGAAGTTAAATGCGGAGTTGTTTACACTGGAAAATCTTAAAAGGGTACGCCGCGCACTCTTTCCCGAAGATGTTGTGCAGATTTCTGTTGGTGTAGACAATGTGAACCCGCCACAAGAGATTACAGAGGATGAAGTTGTTCCGCTGCATCTGGAAACTGGAGGCTCTGTAAAGGATGATGAGGAGATGACAGTATTGCGAACAGCTGAGCTTGAGAGTTCCCTGCACGGATTTGTATTACCTGAGCTACTTCAGGGGCGTGGTATTGAAGAGTTTGATATCGTTATATTTCCGTCGGAAGCCTCTGTAGTGGATATGGAGAAATTTATAAAAAGGCATTATCCCGGCTCTGTCGAGAAAAGCTCTGGCGAGCGACCGCTTGACTGGGATATGATTGAGAACTTACTGTTTTTGCGTGATACGTATGGTGGTAGGGTTGGCTTGACGAAACCAGGTAATCTTGGAACCACCCAAGATGATGTACCGTATTTTCTTGCCATTCTTCCAATTAAGGGAGAAGAAATTGCAGTGGCCGAGCACCCGGTGTATGGAAACGCAACCTACCTCATTAGGGACAGTGGAAATCAAAAAGAATACAAAATACTCGATATTATTGCCGAATCACGTGCCTTTGCTCGTGTGCTTGGGGCAAAGCAGATGATTCACCCAGATCTAGATGTAGATAATCGTGCGCTGACCCATCTCAATAAGATATTGCATTACCTGGGACTTCAAGAGCTATAAAAAGCTTCGGGTTTCGGGGGTGACGGGGGTGCCGTAAGCGTATTCGCTGAGGATGGCAGTGGTTTCACGGGTGAGTTTTGGCAGACTTGCCTGCTCTTTTTCACTGAACTTTTGGAGCACAAAGTCGGCTGAGTCTATTTGTGCAGGAGTTTTAGGGCCGATGCCTACGCGCACACGGCCGTACTCTGGGCTGCCGAGCAGTTTGGTAACGCTTTTTATGCCATTGTGCCCGGCGCTACTACCCCCTACCCGCATACGCACTTGGCCAAAGTCAACATCTATTTCATCGTGTACAACAATAACACTTCCGAGCGGCACTTTATAAAAATGGGCAATCGCCTGCACGGCTTCCCCGCTGAGGTTCATGTAGGTTGTGGGTTTGCACAAAATAACACGGGTGTCTCCCATGGTTTTCACCGCGGATAGGCATTTCATATCTGTTTTGTTCACCCAGGATGGGAATTCGTTTTTACGGGCAAACTCATCTAGGCACATAAAGCCTATATTGTGCCGAGTCCCCTCGTAGTCGCTGCCGGGGTTGCCGAGGCCAACGAAAAGTAGGGTTTTGTTCATACCATATGTGGAGAAGTTTATGCGGTCACCGACTTCGGGTCGTTTTACAAAAAGTGCCACTAATAACTCCTTTCTGGTGTTGCAAATCCCAAATCCCAAATCCCAAATAACAAATAAGCTGTAAATTCCAGATTCCAAATTTTTAGTATTTTGGATATTTGGTCATTGAATTTTGTTTGTGATTTGGAATTTGTGATTTGAAATTTCCCCATGGTAGTTACAGTTTACCCGAGCGCGTTTTATTTTTCACGATTTTCCTCTGTGTCTCTGAGCGCTCTGGCTTGGTAGGGCTGTTGCCGTGTTTGTGGCGGCCGTCTTTTTCTATAAACCATAGTTGCACCGCGGTGCCCTCAAAATGGAACTGGGCGCGAAGCTCGCGTTCCATGAAACGCTTGTAGCTCCAGTGGAGGAACTTGGTGTGTGCACCAAAGATTTTGAAGGCCGGGATGGGGTTGTCATCTTCCTGTACCATGTAGTTCAGTTTGGGGGCGCGGTTTTTGAGGCCGGCCGGTGGATGTTTGGCAATAACGCCACCAAGCCAGCTGTTGAGCACGCGGGTAGAAATACGGGTTTTTCGTGCGTTGGCAATGTCGAGCGCGAGGTCAAATATTTTGGTAACATTCTGGCCGGTAACACTGCTGGTAAAAATGAGCGGTGCCCACGCAACGAAGTCAAACGTGTGGGTAATTTGCGGGGCAAGGGCGTCGCGCGTGAAGGCATCTTTCCCTTCCACGCTATCCCATTTTGACACGACGATTATAAGCCCTTTGCCGGCTTCTTTTATCATGCCGGCAATTTTTTGGTCGAGCGCGGTGCCAATTTCGTTTACGTCTATAAGCAGCAAGCATACGTCGGCTTGTTCAATGGCACTGAGGCTGCGGACGACGCTAAAATGCTCTATACCGACACCGATTTTGCCCGGGCGGCGAATGCCCGCCGTGTCCATGAGCTCAATCTCCTGCCCGCTGTAGCGCACGGTGGCGCGGTTGATGTCTCGCGTGGTGCCCGCTCGGTCAGCAACGATGGCCTGCTGTTTTTTAGCGAGGGTGTTAAACAACTGCGACTTCCCCACATTTGGTCTGCCGAGCAGCGCTATACGGAGGCGCTCGTCATTATCGGCTAGCGTAGCCTTTGGAATGTGGCTGACGAGGGTGTCGAGCAGGTCGTCTATGCCGCGCTTTTGCGTGGCGCTGGTTGGGAAAATTGGCTTAATGCCCAGGCGCTCAAAGCCCTCAAGGTCGTTCCCTCGGGCGCGGTCAACCTTGTTTATTATGAGAAAAACGGGCTTTTTACTCTTGAGTGCGAGTTTGGCCACTCGGCGGTCTTCTTCGCTAATGGGTATGTTTGCCTCTACCACCACCCATATTATGTCGGCGCTATCGGCCGCCTGGATTATTTGCTCCTGAATGGTGAACTCAAAGTCATCGGCCGCGTCTTTCATGCCAGCGGTGTCAACGAGCCAGAAATTTTGCCCCTGCCACTCGGCCTTGGCGGTAATGCTATCGCGCGTGGTGCCAGCCTCGTGCGCCACAATGGCTTCGCGGCGGTCGAGGATGGCGTTAAACAGCGAGCTTTTGCCCACGTTTGCCCGCCCCACTATGGCAACGATTGGTAGTTTTGTACTCATTTGTTATAGTATAACAGAGGTAACTATAATTGACAAAATACAATGATATGTCGTATTGTGTAAGCCTATGAGTATTGAAGGCACGGTAGTGGCATGGAATGTCAAAGATGGTTTGGCAGACCCTAAGAGAGCGGAACAAATTTCCCGGCTGATACAAGCTCAACAACCGCTGTTCGTTGTGATTAGTGAGGCGGCACCTGCTTCTTCTCAGTTATGCCCTGATGTTGTTGAGGCTTTAGGCAATGCCATTGGGGGGGTTGCGGTGGCAGAATACGGCGATGCCGACGAAAGAAAAGATACACATTGTCTCGTGACAGCAGCACACGGGAGCCTGGGTAGTCCCACGGAAATCAAGGCTGGTGGTCGGAGTGCCCTACGATACGAGTCGCCCGATGGTATGGTTTTTGTGGGCTATCATGGACTTGACCGCATAAGGGGCGGTAGCTCCACAGATCATACTACGGCACGTGTGCACCAGGCGAGAGAAATTTTAGAGTCCATTGGAGATGCAAGTGCTCTAGTTGCAGGTGATTTAAACGAGATGTATTCACCAGATGCTATCGCACAAAGAATACGGTACGCCAGCATACTTACGCGCCTATTGCCATATGGAGAACCCGGTGAGCCACACTCAAAACTTGCGCGCTTGGGGAGTCTCGGCACGCGGCTGGGCGCAATGGCGCGCGGTGAAGCACTTCGGCTTTATGAGGAAGCAGGTTTTCTTGACGCTGACCCGGCGCATGAGCCAACCATGAGAATGTGGCGCATCGGCGTACAGCTTGATCATATTGTATATCGTGGCAGGTTAAGTGTGGGAAATTTTGCTGTCGTTCCTGTAGGCGAACTGAGCGACCATAGTATGATAACTGCTCATATCTCGACCCAAGCATAAGCATAGTGTGTTCCTTATCACTGCCCGCACTGGTATGGTTGGTGTATAAACAGATTAAATCAACTTACACACATATGACGGTACCAGAAATCACGGGTTACGGTGCAGCAGAAAGAACAGTCGACGTGCCCCTTGTCCGGAGTTTGGCAGAAAAGGCACTTCGCGCAGCGATTGTTGGGCCAGCTTATGTAGCCTACGCCGTAGCAGTAGTTCTTCAACATGTCCGTACGCCACATATTGAGGCCAATAATAACCCTACTCGGTATAATTAAACCGAACCAGACCCAAGCTATACTACTAAAGCCGAGGGCGTCCGTCGAGCGTAATTAACCCCAGCTCGACCTAAGCCTCCAACAGTAACACTTTAGGCACCCGGATTTGCGGTTTCTTTGGCTGTAACTGGTACGCAATAAGCCCCGCTAGCAGATTGACACTGAAGTTGGCAAAACTACG
>JBASZU010000142.1:0-2471 GCA_049661165.1 Saccharimonadales bacterium (SeqCode) | reverse complement strand
AATTGACAATTTGCTGCGCGGCGGCACGGCCGGAGTTTTCGTTTGCTTCAAGTGTTTCGGCACCCATTTTCTTTGGTGTGGCATAGACCCGTCCAGGGAAGGCGACCATAAGCTCTTCGTAGTTATCTGGCATAACATCTGCCACGTAAGACAGGTCGGGGCGTTCAGCTAGTGCGCGCTTAAGGTCGGCTTCATGAATGACCTCTTTTCGTGCCGTGTTCAACAGCGTTCCGCCGTGGGGCATCAGTGAAAGCAATTCGTAACCCACCGAAGCAATTGTATCGGGTAGGGCGGGGATGTGTAGTGACAAGTAGTCGCTTGTACGGTACAGATCCTCCAGGGTTGCGACGGGCTCAACCTCAAACTCACGCATGATTTCATTTCCGATATATGGATCGTAGGCATAGACTTTCATGCCGAGGCCTCTCGCATGAGAAGCAACGAGCTTACCGACGTTGCCAAATGCTTGCAAACCAAGTGAACGCCCCCGAAGTTCCGTGCCCGTCCCAGGTGAAAAATGGTTTCTCGCTGCGTATATCATGAGTCCGATGGCGAGCTCGGCAACGGCATTACTGTTTTGGCCGGGGGTATTCATGACGATGATGTCGCGCTCAGTACACGCCTGTAGATCGACATTGTCATAGCCTGCTCCCGCGCGCACAACGATCTTGAGTTTTGGGGCGGCCTCTACGACTGTAGCATCTACCATATCACTTCGTACGATAAGCGCTTCAGCGGTTTTGACCGCTTTCAGAAAATCTTTCTGGTCTTTGTAGCTTTCGAGTACTGACAGTGTATGGCCGACCTCCTCGACAATTTTTCTGATCTCACTGACGGCAGTTTTGGAAAACGGTTTTTGAGTCGCAAGTAGTATATTCATGCGTGTTCCTCCTCAAACTCTTGCATGTACGTGACGAGTGCCTCGACGCTTTCAAACGGGAGGGCGTTGTACATACTGGCGCGAAACCCGCCTACCGAACGGTGGCCTTTCAGGCCCATGACCCCGCGCTCCTCTACGTAGCCTGAGAATAGTTGTTCTTTATCTTCATGACCTTCAGCCATGACGAAGCAGGCATTCATGAGCGAACGATCTTCTTCTGTGACCGTTGCGCGGAAGAGTGGGTTACGTTCTACTTCATCGTACAGGAGCTTTGCCCGGGCTTCAGCACGGTGTTGCATTTCACTCACTCCGCCTTCTGCCTTCACCCACTTTAGAACTTCACGGACCGTAAATATACTTGCGACTGGCGGCGTATTGTATAGTGAACTATGCTCGACATGCGTGCGGTAGTCGAGCATAGTTGGTATGCGCCGGTCGACCTTGCCTAGTGCATCTTCACGGACTATGACAAATGAAACGCCCGCTGGCCCCATATTTTTCTGACATCCGCCGTAGACGAGGGCATACTTACTCACGTCCACTGGCCGACTCAGTATGTCTGACGACATATCCGCAACGAGCGGGATGGGGCTATCGATGTCGGTGCGGAACTGGCTACCGAAAATAGTGTTGTTGGTCGTGATATGGAAGTAGTCTGCATCGGCTGGTACAGCATAGTCTTTGGGAACGTACGTAAAATTTTTATCACTCGAGCTCGCGACGATCTCAACTTTACCAAAATGCTCCGCCTCTGCGATGGCTTTTTTGGCCCACGCGCCAGTCTCTAAGTACGCAGCCTTCGTGTTGAGTAAGTTATAAGGTACGACGACGAATTGCGTGCTGGCACCGCCGCCGAGAAATAGTGTCCGGTAGCCATCAGGAACACCCAGTAGTTCATGCAGGAGTGATTCCGCCTCACCGATGATTTTTTCAAATGCTTCGCTGCGGTGAGAGATCTCAAGTAGTGATAATCCGCTACCGTCTAGCTCTCGCACGGCATCAGCGGTATTTTGCACTGCGCTATCAGGCAAGACCGCTGGTCCCGCCCCAAAATTATGTATTTTCATCACGTCCCCCTGTGTCTTCATGGTACGCTTACCCCCTGTGTTGAGTCAACGCAGTGCTACATAAATAAAAAAGTCCTCGATATGAGGACAAATTTCGAAGGCCATCTGTGTCGCTACCGAAACCAAACTAAGTCAGCCTACTATCACCATTGCTGCTTTTTGATAATAAAATCTGCACCAAGACTTTTGATTGAGCGGCTAACCAATTGTAGTTCCTTGGTGATAAATTCATCTTCTTTGCCAATATCGTGCCACCATGATTTTATGCGTAGCCGGCGTACAAGTTCTTTGTGGTCAACGTGAAGCACAATAACGATATGCTCATTTTCCGGGTACTTTTTTTGTAACTTTTCGGGGGTCTTAAGCAAAGTATCGCCATATTGCCATTTGATTAAAATAACCCCAGCTCGACCTAAGCCTCCAACAGTAACACTTTAGGCACCCGGATTTGCGGTTTCTTTGGCTGTAACTGGTACGCAATAAGCCCCGCTAGCAGATTGACACTGAAGTTGGCAAAACTACGG
>JBASZU010000141.1:0-8875 GCA_049661165.1 Saccharimonadales bacterium (SeqCode) | reverse complement strand
TTTCCAATGGAGGCTGCCGTAATGCCCTTACCGAGCCCCGAAAGCACACCACCTGTTACAAACACAAACTTCGTTTGCTTCTCACTCACGCTTCTAAACTCCCCGTTTATCCCACCAATCATACGCTGTTTTAGCCGCTAGCGCAACACGGACTTAATGACCAAGCCATTCATCAATAACTAATGACTGGATGAGCCTTCGTTGTTCGAAATCCCAAATAACAAGTTCCAAATGACAAACAAATTCTAATATTCAAAACTTAAGATTCAAAACAAAAAGGTACAGGTGACTTTACTTATCGCTGCTGCTCATTTTGGAATTTAGGATTTGAGATTTCGGTATTGTTTGGAATTTGTTATTTGGAACTTGAAAGTTTCTCGTAGAGAGTTACTGTCCCAGCCAGCTTTGGGCGGCTTGGAGCTGGATGTCGTTTTTATTTTTAATATCTTCGTCTGAAGGTTTCACCATTTGGTCGGGGGTAATACCCTTTTTGTCTATATTCGTCCCTTTCGGTGAATACCACTTGCCAACGGTTACCTTCAGTGAGCTACCGTCATCAAAAGGCAACAGTTGCTGCACAACACCTTTCCCGTAACTTTTCTCACCGATAATGCGGGCTCCCGCTTTGTCGCGTAAAGCCAAAGCTGTTATTTCAGAGGCAGAGGCGGATCCGCCATTTATTAGCACAACTGTTTTCATACCCTTTAACGGCGACACCGAGCCAGTTACTCGATTTATTTCCGACACAACGCCACCGCGTTTTTGCTGAACTACCACGTCTCCGTTATCTAGCCAGAGCCCGCTGAGACCAACCGAAGATGAGACTTCCCCACCCGGATTATCGCGCAGATCAAGCACAACCGCGTTAACGCCCTTATCTACAAAATCACGCGCCGCTTTGGCTGCGAGTTCATCGGTGTCATCACTAAACTGGCTGACCTGTAAGTACCCGATATTGCCATCCAGCACCTTTGACTCCACCGTCGGCACATGGATGGTGTCACGCGTTATTGTAAACTCAAGTTGATCTTTTTTATCGCGTACGATTGTTAGTTTTACTGTGGTCCCTTTTTTGCCGCGAATCTTTAATACTGCTTCCGTGGCTGTCATACCGCTAGTAGTTTTACCATCTATTCCGACAATGATGTCTTTGGCCCGTAGCCCGGCTGTTTCGGCTGGAGACCCACTGAGGGGGGCAACAATCACGACATTACTGTCCTGGTCAAGCTCCAGCTTGGCACCGACGCCCGATATTGTACCCTGCAGGTCATCGTTAAACTCCTCAGCCTCCGTTGCCGTAAAAAATTCTGTGTATGGATCTTTGGTACTCTCAGCTAGACCATGTTTCAAACCATCGAGTACCTGACGCTCGGTTAACTTACCGTCATATTTTTCTCGTATTGCCTGATACACTTCATCGACTTGAGTATAGTCAAACTGTTTCGGCAAACCGGTACGCTCGGGATAATTCACAGGGGTACGGTGCCAATTTTGCCCCACAAGCACCCCGCCCGAAAACACCGCCAATGCAACCCATACCAGTATGATTCGTCTGAGCGTCACTAGTCTACCCCACCGTCGCCACCATGTTTCTTTCTGCATGTGGTACGTAGTATACAGGATTGGGCTATTCGTGCGCTACAATGTATTCATGGCCAAATACCACATCCAGCAATGCTCTCCAGAAGATTACGCGGCCGTCTGCACCGAAGTCGCACAACGCACCGCTGAACCAGTGTCATTTCTGCAAGCTCCCCTATATGGACAACTCCAGACGGTTTCGGGGAAAACAGTTATTTACTACCAGATCACATCAGAGGACGGTACTGTCGGCTGTGGACTCGGAGTGGTATACAGTGCGCCGGGTGGGCTCAAGTTCCTCTACTGCCCCTACGGCCCCATCTGCCAAACCTGGGACAACGATCTCATTCGCGCACTCGAGGCATTTTTTCGACCAGTAGCCTCAAAGCTCGGTTGTTGCTTTGCACGAATCGACAGCGACGGGGTGAAATCCACCTCTGTAAAAAGACCCATCCCAAGTAAACTCGCTCGCACAGCCAGCCTGCAGCCCCGCGCCGAATGGGTACTCGACGTCACTGCCGACGAAGAGACAATATGGATGGGCTTTCACAAGCACGCCCGTTACAACGTACGCCTTGCCGAGCGGGCAAATGCAACCATAACTATTTTGAAACCAAGTGAAGTCCCGCTGGAAACATTTTATTCACTTATGAAAACCACCAGCGAACGCGACGGATTTGGCGTATTCGACCGGTCATACTATCAGTCATATTTCGAGACACTTTCTGACGAAGAAGGGTTTGTTGTACTCGTAACTATCGACGGTAAACCAGCCGCGGTGGGACTGTTTGTCATCTATGACCAACAGGCACACTACGTTTTTGCCGGATCAAGCAATGACTTTCGCAAAATAGCCCCTGCCTACAGCGTTATATGGACAGCCATAAAACAAACCAAAAAACACGGCTGCACACTCTTTAACTTCGGCGGTGTCACCGATGACGTAAAGGGTCATGACCTTGGTGGCGTAACCGGTTTTAAGACACGTTTTGGTGGCTACCGGGTCGAGCACGCGAACCCCATAGATTTCGTCTACAAAACCGCTCATTATGCTCTCTTCAAGCTGTACAAGACAGTCCGCTAGCGGCCCTACTAATAAACAATGACCGCTTGCCCGCCCCCTGCTCTGCTATTTGCTTGGAGCTGGGCTGTCGTCCAATAAAAGCTGCCCATGCGGCGAATAGGGTCATGCACATAGAAACCGATAGGGTTATCCCGCGTGCCATCTACGCCGTAGACCGTGCGCACATGTGCATTCTTCGGCGCGCGAACAACTCCGCTCGTGGCAGTGTTCCAGCTATCTTCAACCGCACTGGTTCCACTCACTCCCCAGAGCACAACGGGATTTCCGTCTAGAATAATACCAGCAATCTGCGCAGCACTAACACCTCCGACGATAGCCTGAGCATTCCGGCCAAAACTTTGAGATGCAGACGCAATCGGAGGCGCATAGACGCCCCAGCCGGTAACACCGATCTTGCCGTCCACATTACCTACAAACTCGCGGTAGGGGTCTTGCCAGGTATTTGTAAGAACGTCGCGCGGCTGGGGGTTGTACCCCACCCGTGCAAGCACATCGTCATCGCTGACCGCTATACCCCGGTATGCGAGCGCCATCCGCAGTGACGCCTCTTCGCAACTCAAACTGTGAATTTGCGCAAAATAGGGAACGCCAAGTTTTGTTGTTTGATAGATTGTCGCATAAGTGTGACTAAAGCTTCTGCTTGATAGACCATGCACCGACGGAACGCCGCCAGCAAATGACACATTGTAGGTTGTTTGATACGACTGACCAACTGGCGTAAATATCATAGTATTTCCTGACCAGCTAAAGGTACCCTCGGTGCGCGGGCTAATACTAAAGCCCGCTTGTGCCGCATCGTGCGAAACAGGCTGATCGAAACTAAAACGCACAGGCGCGTTCAGCGCAACACGAGTACCAGTTGGACTTGCCGCAGCCACATACAGCTGACCTGGTGTTTGCGCATAAAACACTCTATCCACCGTCACGCGACCACCTGCAACTGATCTTGCTCCAGCGATCACCCGGTATTCATAGGTTTTGCCAAGCTCAATACTTTGAGGGGAAAATACATACTCGCGAGGACTTTTCCAGCTTCCCTTGCCAAGCAGCCCAAAACGAACAATCGCGTCAGATTGCTCCATATCAGTGTCGAAGTTCAGTGACAATGTTTGCCCACTGTACAAATACCCCTGATGCGATGAGGCCACCTGAGGTTCCGCAACGGTTTTGAAACGAAACGTTGCGATAGTTTTCTCGGAGTCTCGTTTTAGGTCAAGTACCGGTGCCTCATACTGTGCCCCTTGCGCAAGTGGCCGTGACGGTTTCCAGGTAAAAGTCATATCGTCAACACTCGTCGGTACCTTTGACTCAACCGGAATACCCTCCCCCAGACGAAGATCCCGCAAATGCCTGTTGGGTGATACGAGAGTCAGTGAAAGAGTTGTCTCTGGTGCAACTGAAACGCTGTCGAGCGAGGGGGCTATGTTAGCAACCGCAGGAGCGTGTTCTACCGTAATGGTAACTACTTGACTGTCTGCCGTACCGCTCAAAATATCAACAACTGGCTGGATATTCTCAAATTTTACATGCAGCTGCGAACCAGGGATCAGCGGTTTATCTGGGATAAACTCGAGCGCAGAGACAGTTTTTAGGGTGCGGATTGCACGCCACTTCCCCCGCACCGGCTCTTGCAAACTATACCGCAGATTCCCAAGAACATGACGGCTGAAATCTATCCGGACAGGTTTATTGTAACGTTGCTCAGCAGCATATCGGACAACTACACGCTCGTTGGCATAGGCAACAACACGAACAACTCCCAGAGCATAAAATATTATGCCAAATCCTATTCCCACACCGAGCACAAGCGCATGGCGACGCCGAATAAGTCGGAGTGTTGTACGGATGCTGTTATGAGCATGTTTCATTTTTGTGTATTTTATTTGCACGAGCAGGCTAAAAAAACTAATCGAAGTATATGTAGGTCAGGTTGGAAGCCATACCGGCGCTAACGAGCATTTCGCTGTAGTGTCCATTGAAGTCGTAGTTGTATTGGCTAATCCAGATTGAGCCATCGGCATTTACTGCTTCGACCCACATGACGTGGCCATAGTAGCCGACGTTCCAGACGGCAACAGAGCCTACTCTTGGTGTTGAGCCAGTCGGAATACCTGCCCGCGCAGCGTTGCCTGGCCATTGGTTTGCATTGCCAACACCTCCCCAGTACGGCATGTACCCGTAAGTTTGAAACACTTTCCACGCCGTGTAACTGACACACTCGCGGTTGTACATACCCCATGGGTCAACAAGACTATCTTGTGCAGCGTTATCGAGGTATGCCGGGTAACCACCATGACTGGGGTCGCCAGCAGTAACTCCGCCTGCCGTGCCGCCGGTTAATCGCCGGTTTGCAGCAGCCTGGGCGGCGCGCAACTGAGCAACTTTGCTGTTGTTGGCTTTAATAAGTGCGTCGTATTCAGCCTGTTTCGACTCGTTCATATTAAGCAGTTCCCACTGTTTAGCACGGTCGGCACTCATAGTACTCTGCTGAATCTGCATATCACGGATCAGTGCTTCTACTTTTGCTTTTTGCTCTTGCAGTTGTTTTTCAAGTTCGGCAATTTTTTTCAGGGTATCTTGCAACTTTGTCTGTACGCGTGAACGGTATTCTTGTTTATCAACATAATCGCTAAAGTTATCACTACTCGCGAGCATTTCCAGGGAGCTTGGCGTGCCATCGACGTACATAGCTTTGATGTCTTCGGCTAGTATTTCGCGCTGGCGGTCAATTTCAGCCTGTGCAGCTGCAATTTGCTTCTGGAGCTCTGCCTGCAGATCCATATTTGCATTGATAGAAGCTTGTAGTGCATCGATTTGTTGCTGCAGTTTGGTAATAGCGTCCGCGTAACTACTAGCCTGCATTTCGAGTTCGCCCAGTGCGGCACGATTGCTGTCATTTTCAGCCGTCAAGGCATTTATTTGTGCTTGGTAGTCTTCTGCCCACACATACTGACGCCATGCCGGTAAAGCAGCTCCTGTGGCGAATATAAAACTGCTCGCCACCAGCAAACCAAACTGCGCCGGACGAGACAAATGACGTAAACCAGACTGAGAGACTTTTTTTTGCATGCGTTTGTATGTTGTAACGAACATGCTTATGATATCACACTTCTTCACTACTGGCAACCCTCCGTATATCCGATAGACTGTTGTGATTTTGTATATATTTCGTCTATACAGCAGGTGTGCCCTAGGGCGAGAGACGAAAACGCCTATCCGACGGAAAGGCTGAATCCTAAGGTTTGTCTTATTTTTTCGGCGTTTTGAATTTCAGATATCGCTGCGTGGCTATAACAGAAGAAGCAGCTCCTATCAGTATACCAAGCGTAAGCTGCATCAGCAACAGCTTCCAGTAGTGCTGCTGAAAAAACTGCTGGCTATAGCTAATATCGAGTAGTCCAAAACTTGTTGCCTGAAGCGAACTAGAGGCGGTAATAAACAGCGCATTTATGATAAGAATGGAAATGATGGCCGAAAGTACACCGTAGATGATAGTTTCTACGACAAATGGAGCGCGAATATATCCCGTGCTCGCGCCCAGTAAGCGCATAATCTGCAGCTCATCACGACGGTTGAATATTGCCATCTGGATGGTGTTGAATATGATGAGCACAGATATCAGAGCAAACACTGCAACCGCAATGATACCCGCCCGTCGCAGGATATTAGTCGCATGGGTTATCTTGTCTATAGTTGCACGACGTTCGCCACTGTCTGAAATGGAGTCAGACTGAAGTTTTTGCCACTGAGGTTTGGTCACAAAAGAACGGATTTCGGTCATTTTATTGAGGTCGCGTGGTTTTATTTTGATAGTCGCTGGCAGCGGGTTGTCTGTTTCGTTCACTGCAGCCAACAGCTTTTCATTACCGGCGTTTTTTTAAATAAATTTCCGCAGGGCAGCGGCTTTGTCCAGATAGGTAACGTCCTTCACATTTGGTAGTTTTTCTATCTCGGCCACAAACGATTTCGCCTGCGATGCCGTAACGCTGTCTTTCAAGTAGACAGATATGTCGATTTTACTGGTAATCTGGGCTACCTGGTTACTAAAAGTTGCATTTACAATGATAGAGAACAAAATAATCGTCAATGTAATGATCATGGTTGCCATGGCGGCAATAGCCAGCCAAGCGTTGCGTAGAAAATAGAGCACACCGGTGCGGATAATACGGCCAAATGTAGTCGTACGTCGTCCCATAGTTAAACTTCTCGTCTCATAGCCGGTTTCTCGCTGTATTGCGCATTTGCCCTGTCGCTGACAACCTGCCCATTCTTGATTGTTATGACGCGTCGTTTAAGCTTGTTCACTATGTCCTGGTTGTGAGTTGTCAGCAGTACAGTGGTGCCATAGCGATTAATTTTTTCAAGCACATGTATGACATCCCAAGCATGCTTCGGGTCAAGATTCCCTGTTGGCTCGTCGGCAATGAGAATTTTTGGCTGGCGCACGATTGCCCGAGCAATTGCTACGCGTTGCCGCTCGCCGCCACTGAGTTCCACTGGCATGCGCTTAGCTTTGTCCTTAAGATTTACTATATCAAGAACGCGTGGCACGGTGTTGTTTATCTCTTTGGTACTCACACCGACAATCTCCAGCGCAAAGGCGACGTTCTCAAACACGGTGCGATTTGGAAGCAGTTTAAAATCTTGAAATACAACGCCAATTTTGCGACGCAGAAGTGGAATATCTTTGTCGGCGAGTTTATCATAATCTATACCACCAACAATGATTTTGCCACTGGTCGGACGCTCTTCTCGAGTAAGCAGTTTTAGCAACGTCGACTTGCCCGCTCCACTCTGGCCTATGACAATAACGAATTCTTTTGGCTCGACATGCAGCGAAATGCGGTCAAGTGCCGAACCCAAATTCTTGTTGTACGTCTTGGTTACCCTATCCAACAAAATCATTAGCAGTATTATAGCAAAAAATACTCTCTTCCTACAGCCGTACGTTCAGGACGCTACTCGAGCTGGCCTTATAAACCTACTCAAAGACTCTATGAGAGCCAAATAAGCCCGTACTCTCGCTTGGATACATGACATGCTCAGGGCTAACTGGCTTTAATCCGTCAAGCACTAAGTCATTTGTCCCTTTCTCAAATGTGGTAAGACCATCAGTTTCATGCGGGTTGTCAGGATCAATTTCATGAGGGTTATCAGGAGTATTTTCACCATCGGGCAAAGTACCATTATACTCGCCATAAGTGGCTCCAAACACGGCATCTGAGCCTGCATTTCGAGCGGTGAAGTTAGCTCCTATTCGATTGCCGGTAGATGAAGAATCTAGCTCTTCATCTACTGCTGCACCAAAAACGTTCCTTGCCGCGCACCCCGACATTTGCATTTGCAGTGCGAGTTCTTCCGGGGTTAATGGTTCTACGTCTAGATTTCGTGTTGTGATTACTATTCGCCTACCTGGTGTCGATTCCATGAATTATTATATACATTATAATTAATTGATTGTCAATTTTATATTATAGAAAGGTTTGATAATTACCAATACTCCACGTTGCAGATTCCGAAAGTTTTACTCGTCCAATAACACCGAGCCTTCAAACCACTCTCGGTTAGGAGTTTCTTCAACAAGCAAAATCCCTTGAATCAAAGCCGGTTTTCTCCAAGCGTGTGGTCGAGGTAGGCCGTGATAAACGGTGTGAGGTTGCCCGCAAGCACATCGTCTGGGTCGGTGCTGGTGTATCCGCTGCGGAGGTCTTTGACCTGTTTGTACGGATGAAGTACGTAGCTACGGATTTGGTTACCCCACGCGGCTTGCTCGTTCGGGCCTTTTAGCTCGCTTACCTTTTCAGCATGTTGCTCTAGCTGGAGTGCCGCAAGACGGGAACGAAGGATGGTCATGGCAGTTTCGCGGTTTTGCAGCTGGCTGCGTTCGTTTTGTATAGCAACCACGATTCCTGTTGGCAGGTGCGTGACTCGTACAGCCGAGTCGGTAGTGTTGACGCTTTGGCCGCCGTGACCGCCGCTACGGTAGACATCTATTTTCAGGTCTTTTTCGTCTAGCTCAACTGCCTCGGGCGTATCAATTTTGGGCATTACCTCTACCTTGGCAAAGCTGGTTTCGCGACTCTCGGCGTTAAAAGGACTCAGCCGCACAAGGCGGTGTACGCCATGTTCGCTTTTGAGCTTTCCGTAGGCAAACACCCCTGTTATTTCGAGCGTTGCGCTCTTTATTCCACCTTCGTCTGCGGCCGCTTC
>JBASZU010000140.1:0-4387 GCA_049661165.1 Saccharimonadales bacterium (SeqCode) | reverse complement strand
AAAGCTACCAGTTCCATATTGGTGTCTCCTTTGTTTTTGGTTTTTGTTGATCCAAAAACAGAATAACAGGGCTCACGCCCTGTTATCTAGACAAAAACGAGGAGACTCTTATGTCGAACTGAGGTTACCTACCATTACCAAGCGTTGTGCGGAAGCGCCCGCTAGTCGTACTGGGCGCTCTAACTCATCATCTCCAACAACTACTCCTAGCCTATCAGGCCGCGATGGTAGTGTGGATGTATCTGCGTGAAGGCTCAGTGGTACACGAAGTGGGGCGAATTGCCCCTCGCCTACTGAAACGTCGTGAATACTTACTAGATCAAATCCGGTTTGTATGCAGCCACGATATAAAAATGATCCTAAAGGCGACCTGTTTGAGTTGGGCGCAAGAGACCAGCCTACTAGCTTGGTAGTTTTGACCGGATTTCCCGCCCCGGGTTCAGACATAATATTTGCCGTTCTTAGCAGGCTGGTGATACGGGGCGCAGGAACGGGAATTGTTAAAGCTGATTCGATGTGGTTGACGATTTTTAATAAGTAATGTGGATCTATCTCATTCAACGCGGCAAGCAGACCCGCTTGGTCAGCTATAGAATCTAGTTCTGTTTGCGGCACATGAGGTAATCGCAAAGCGTTTCCAGGGGTGGTTCTCATTGACAGTCCTGAGTACTGCCCGTCAGGGATACGTTTGCCGTTTCCGAAAAATCCCATTTAGTATCCTACTTTATCAAATATACTTATAATTATTGCATACTATCGGTAGTTTGTAAAGTTGATGTGGAAGTCGAGGTCTTCGCGTGAGCGAAGCAGGGTCATGGCGGCATGGAGGTCGTCTTTACTACCACTCATAACACGGACGTCTTCGCCCTGAATTTGCGTTCTAACCGTGAGGTGGCGCTTGATCAGAGTCTTGGCTTCGTTTTCTTTACCCAGGAAGCTTAACATTTTGCTGAAGAATACTCAGTTAATCTGACTCTATTTTAGACCAAAAAAATACCGGCCAACTTGCCGACAATCGCTGCTTGGTGCAGCTACTGGTTTATCAAGAGGTACTTCCTCGCTCCCGGGGCTGATTTGCGGGGTCGTAGCAACACCAGTCTGTGACGCATCTTCCTCGGTGGAGCGATGTCCTTCTCCTGCATGTTTAACTCCAAATAAATATGC
Organism: Saccharimonadales bacterium (SeqCode); assembly: GCA_049661165.1. GTDB lineage: Bacteria > Patescibacteriota > Saccharimonadia > Saccharimonadales > UBA4665 > JAGXIT01. The sequence continues at coordinate 3,223 of JBASZU010000140.1, read as the reverse complement.
CATGGCGTATATTATAGCATATGCTGAACAAAAATACAAATTTTTCGTTAATTATCTAAAATTCGTGAAGCTCAAGGGAAAGTCGAGGTCTTCGCGGGAGCGAAGCAGGGTCATGACGGCTTGGAGGTCGTCTTTACTACCACTCATAACTCGGACGGCTTCGCCCTGAATTTGCGTTTTCACTTTAGGGAATGCGTCGCGTATGAGTTTGGTAAGTGTTTTGGCTTTGTCTTGGTCGAGCCCGGCTTTGAACGGTACCTCTTTGGTTGTTTTGAGGTTCGATTCGACTAACTCGCGCGATGTGTCGAGCACTTTTTGGCTTTGGCCGCGGGCGGCCAGTTTTTTGCGGACTATTTCTAGAATGGCCTCTATTTGCCACTCGCCATTACCGGTGATTTTTAGGCCTTTTTTGTCATCTAGCCAATCCAACTCTGCCGGCGTGCCTTTAAAGTCATAGCGGCTGGCCATCTCGCGCAGCGCTTGGTCGAAAACGTTATTGATTTCCGCCTTATCATATTCGCTTACTATATCGAAAGAAAAATTTCCCATGGGTCTAGTATACTTGGTAGTAGAAAAAGTGTTAAGAGGAGGCGGTATGAGCGGATTTGATGAAGGCGTAATGGTGGGAGAAACCAAAATGCAGGCGAACGTGTTGTTCAAAGAGGCGCAAATTACCGAGCGGGTTGCGTCACTGGCTCAGGAAATTGCGGCAGATTACGCTTCGCGCGGTGGACTGCACACGGTGACAGTACTGAATGGTGCGTTGCACTTTGCTTCGCAACTGCGATTTGCGATTTCTAAGGCAAACCCAGAACTTGGCTTTGAAATGACCTCAGACACCATCCACCTTGCAAGTTACCATGGCACTGGCTCTAGCGGCGAAGTGAAGAAAATTAGCGATTTGACTCATCCGGTCACGGGCAAGCACGTGCTCATTTTGGAAGACATCGTCGACACCGGGAAAACACTCAGCGTCCTTGTGGCCGAATTATTGGCGCAAAAGCCCGCCTCGCTTGCGGTGGTAGTGCTGCTGCGAAAGCCGTCAAAACTGGCCGTTCCAGAGTCTGACCTGGGCGAAAAGATGTACGTAGGCTTCGATATTGGCCCAGAGTTTGTGGTCGGTCACTGTTTCGACTACGACGGTCGCTTCCGCGATGTGCCAGACATATATGCTCTTAGCCTCGCAACATAAACTATCTGACCCACGCGCACTTTTTATTCCATTGTCATCCCGACCGAAGTGGAGGGATCCCGTTAGATGCAAATACGATGAGATCTTTCGACGGAGTTTACACTGAATTCATTTCAGTGCTCAAGATGACACCCAAAAAGTGCGCGTGGGTCAGATAAACTATTGCAAGCACAAGCTTTTTGCTATACTACAAATTACCTAACTAAATATAACTTAGGGGAATAATGAATATGCAAAAAACAACAATATTAATGAAGCGATTTACATTTGCACTTGCCGCGTTTGGATTATTGGGTGTGTTTGCCCTCGCGGCAACACAGCCAGTTGGTGCTCGCCAGGGTGAGGACGATACAACCGTCGCACAAGAGAGTACCGAACAAGAAGATACTGCTGGGCCAGAGGCACAGTCAGGTCTGGCCGATGATAGCAATCGGCGTGAAGAGGTTAAGCTCAGGGTCAATCAGCTTCGTGAAGATGCTAAAAAAGACCTAGAAAAAAAGCGTGACGGCCGCAAAGAAATGGCAGAGGAAAAGCGAAAGCTTGTGTGTGAAAACAAGCAGAAGGCCATAGAAAACAAACTCGCCGCCTTCAATCAAGCTGCAGATAAGCACCTTGCCAAACTGAATGATGTGTACACGCGCATTCAGGCCTACAAGACAGCCGAGAATCTTCAGCCTGCTAATTACGACGATCTTGTAACCGCCGCAACCGCAAAGCAAGAAGCAGCAACCGCTGCCGTGGCTGCGCTGAAAGAAGTAGCCGTAGGGGTTGATTGTAGCGACCCGGAGACTGTTGTAAAGCTAAGTGCAGTACGGGAAGCGGCAAAAGCAACACGCACTGCACTGCACGACTACCGAAAAGCCCTCAAGGACATAGTCGTCGCGCTAGCCCAGTCAAAGGACGATGCCGAAAACGGTGATGATACCACCAGTGGCTCCGGCAGCGATACTACATCAGACACAACTGGGGGGACGAACTAATGAAATACTCACTTTCTGAACGCGGCGCCGGACATATTGTTGCCGTTTTGCTCGTGGTTGTACTGGCGGTCGTAGGTTTTGCTGGCTACACCGTTATGAAATCGCAAGACAATAAAGCCAAGACGGTATCTACCCAAGAAAAAGTTGAGGCGGTGCCAGAACTGAAACAGGCCGACACCACCTTAAGTGACACGAACACTGAGCTTGACGCTAGTCTCGATACATCGGCGCTGGATCAAGATATAGATGCTATGCTGTAGTGCAGTTGACACGTTGTTCCTAGGAGAACCGCCCTTTGGCGGTTCTTTTTTCTTAACTCTAAGCCTTAACTCTTATGACCGAACTCTGTATACTACATACCAATGAGCTACCAACACGAAGACATTGCTCGCGCCGCCGAAGTTTTGCGAACGCGGCTCCAAACGCTCGACGACAAGGCCGCAATTATGCGCGCACCGGAGCTCGGCGCGCTGTATGCCCAAATCCGGACACTGCCAAATGAAGTGAAATCTTCCTTCGGTCGCGAGCTAAATGAGCTGAAAAGTGAGTTGCAAGCTGCTGTTGACGCAGCAGCCGACTCGGCCGTAGAATTACCGCCCATAGACGTAACTGCACCCATGGACGTGAATACAGCTAGACCTAGCCTTTTGCCAAACCAGCAGGGTAGCGTCCATCCTCTTATGCAGGAAATGGAACGTATAGCACATATATTCAACCGTATGGGCTATGTCGTAGAAGAATCTCGTGAACTGGACGACCAGTATCACATGTTCGAGACGCTGAACTTTCCCAAAGGCCACCCCGCGCGCGACGATTATGACACCTTCATGACCGTCGAAACAGACAAAGAAGGTGACCCGTTCATCGCGCCTGCTCACACCAGTACTATGCAAAACCGTGTCCTCAGAAAATATGCCGCCAATCTTGAAAAGGGTGAACCGATTGCAGTACTCGTACCCGACCGCGTGTTTCGCAACGAAGACCTCGACGCTCGGCACGAGCACACGTTCTACCAGTTTGAGGGCGTTTACGTGAACAAGGGTGTCCACGC
>JBASZU010000139.1:0-5892 GCA_049661165.1 Saccharimonadales bacterium (SeqCode) | reverse complement strand
TCCTGTAGTTCTTTTTCGTACGGATAATGATGCGCAGGAGTTAGGCCGTCTACCACAGCATGAGCCAGCCATGCCGCTTCAAATGCTGCTCGTGTTTCGTTCCGAGCCAGAAGCGCCAAAACAAGGCTGTTGAAATGAGAGTCGATAATATCAAGCAGCTTCGTATCCCCAGGATCGTGTGGGTCAAAAAAGTGCCACGGCTCGTCCAGGCCAGGCGACTTGTGTTTTATGGCATCGGGGCCGTTCACCCCCTCGAATGTCAGAATCATACGTATAGACGGAAACGTTACTAGAGACCTTCGCAGCGCGTGATTCATCATGTGCTGGTAGGCAAGCCGGTCTATCTTTTGGTGCGCCCCGAACCAACGGTCTAGGTCACGCAATTGTTTTAGGGTTGATCCGGCATACATTAGTTCAGATTGGTTACCGTTCGTAGTTTTGTGACGCGATTAGCAAGCTCCGGATATTGTAGCAAATTTTCTCCCTTTTCTATGAACGCTTGGGCGGCCGCCCGCGCCTCGGCAATCAGCGCCGTGTCCGAAAGCTTCACCACCCGCAGGTCAAGGGCACCGTGTTGCAGTGCGCCGTAAATTGCCCCAGGGCCTCTCAGCTCAAGGTCGAGTTCAGCAAGCCGGAAGCCGTCGTTACTTGACTCTATAGCCCGCAACCGTTTTGAGGGGGCTTTGGTGTCGCTTATCAGCAAGTAGCACTGCGATTGCACGCTTCCCCGCCCAACTCGCCCCCGCAGCTGATGAAGCTGCGCCAGCCCAAACCGCTCGGCCGACTCTATCACCATAATGCTGGCGTTCGGCACATCCACGCCCACCTCTATAACCGTCGTTGCCACCAACACATCGAGTTCATGGCGTATAAACGCCTGCATAACCGCGTCTTTCTCAGTTGGTTTCATTTTCCCGTGCAGCAGCCCCACTTGGCACCCATTCAGCTGCTTTTTCTGCAGTTCTGCATAGACATCTTCCACCGCCGCCCCTCTTACCTCTTGACTCTTATCTCTTATCTCTATCGTCGGGCACACCACAAACACCTGCCGTCCCGCCTCAATTTCACCGCGGATGTCCTGGTACAATCTGTCACGGTTCACCGGGGATACTACTTTTGTCTTTATGGGCAGTCGCCCTGCCGGCTTATCTTTTAGTACCGATATATCGAGCTCGCCGTACAGCGTAAGCGCGAGGCTACGCGGGATAGGCGTGGCCGTCAGACTCAAAACATGGGGCATATGACCAGCCTTAGCCATGAGCGCCTTACGTTGATCTACGCCAAACCGGTGCTGCTCGTCAACGATGATAAGCCCCAGACGCTGTATAATCACCTTCTCCTGAAACAAAGCGTGCGTCCCTACCAACACCTGTGCTTCGCCGCTGGCAATGTCTGCCTGCGTCTTCGTTTTGAGCTTGGTAGTCATACTGCCAACAAGCAGATATGGCCGAAGCCCAAACGGCTTGAGCATGGGGTGCAACGTTGCAGCATGCTGCATGGCCAGCAGCTCGGTCGGTGCCATAAATGCCACCTGAAAGCCTTCTTTCGCCGCCATGAGCGCCACCATAGCCGCCACAACTGTCTTGCCAGACCCAACATCGCCCTCGACCAGTCGGTTCATGGGGTAGCGGTGCTCCATGTCTTGGTAGGCCTGCCAGACTACCCGGCGCTGGTCGTCGGTAAGCGTAAAGGGCAACGCTGCCACAAACTGTTTGGCCAGGTCGGCATTAAACGGTATGGAGAGCGCGTTTTCACGCATGCTTTCTTGTTTGTTCAGCATGCTCGCAAGACTCAGCTCAAATACTTCCTCAAACCCTAACCGGCGCCGGGCGGCAGCGAGTTGCTCCGGCGACTGCGGAAAGTGCATTGCCTCGACTGCTTCCGCGCGGGATAGCAATCCCGCCCCTGTAACAATCCACTCGGGAAGTGTTTCGGGCAGTGCCCGTAGACTGGGCACGCACCCTGCAATGAGCTTTCGCAACTGGTTCGTAGAAACAAGCTTAGACTGTCGATACACCGGTACAATTCGCGCTGTGTTGACCGGAAACTCTTTCACCAGCTCGGCACTAGGATTCATAATCTGAAAGCGCTGATGACTCAGCTCGTACGTGCCGCTCACATAATATTCCTGGCCTGTTTTCAGAGCCGCGGCGCGGTATGGCTGGTTGAACCACACCGCTCTCACGCTGCCAGTTGCGTCTGAAAACACCGCTTCTGTAATATGCATACCACGTCGCACATAGCGCCCAGTAGCCTGTTTCGCAGTCGCCCTGACCGTCACCGGCCCTGGCCTTAGCTGCGCAATTTCCATGACCTCTGAATAGTCTTCGTACCGCGCCGGCAAGTAATCAACCAAATCAAACACCGTACGTATGCCGAGCTGCCTAAGCCCTTTGGCCACGGCTTCGCCCACCCCTTTCACGACCGTCACATCATCAGATAACTTCATATGATTACCCTGCCCGCCAGTTGACTTATACAGTTTATTTCACTATAATCATGAGTGGAATTGCCGCGCGACTGATAAGTCCCGTTCATCGGGTGCGACTCGAGAGAGTAGGTTGCGCGGATTTTCATATCTTGACCTATTTCGGCCACTCCTGCCAACTTTGTTCGTGACTCGAGATATACTTGTAATATATCTGCCAGTCGCTTTTTCCTTGTACTTTACGATTGCTGATACCAACGCAATAGTCGACTAGCTGGAGCAAATTATTAGCTGCAGAATCTTGCGCTTTTATACTTTTAATTTTTGTACGATTTTGATCTTGCAGTTTTGTCCTGATGTATCGTTTCAATGCCCCTAGAAATGTTGCACTGCCGCTTTTATCTATAACAAGTGTCGCTCGATCCAGATATGGCAGTGCATTCGTCAAGACCATTTGACAGGCATATTTATAGAATGAATCCTTGGTATTGAAGCCGTCGCCATACAATTTGTGTGGATTTTTGTTTATGGCAACAGTAATAAGTGAAAAATTGTATGGGCTGATTGCTTCAAGAAAAGCCTGTCGGACTCTCTTTGAATTGTTGCTAAAATGAAATTCATACGTCTCGCTCAACCCAAGCTCACTCCTAAGTGAGGCTATTCGCGCATCACAGCGAAGTGCTTCTTCTCGATCAAGAAATAACACAAGGCTAACAACGAAATAGATTGATGAACCACTGTCTACCTTCCTACCCGTGTCGCCAGACTCATCAAGAAAAACTAGCATATACCGGTCCCTTCAGGGGTACATTATAGCACTCACTGGCCTACCGGGGGCGAGACTTGGCGATGTCTTGAGCGGCCAGCTCTGTTTGGTCGTCAAGTGGGGGTAATTCAACCTCGTCGTAGCGGCGAGAGAGAGCAAGTCGAAGGAGCTCGTCGGCAAACGCAGGGTTTTTGACAAGCACGGGGCCGTGGCTGTACGTGCCGAACACGTTCTTCACGCGGCAGCCTTCTGTTTTGTCTTGACCATTGTTGCCATCTCCTTGCATGACGGTGCCGAACGCCAGCGCAGGCTCATCGAGCGTCGTGACGCCACTGTGGTTTTCGTAGCCCACCACTTCGCCGTATGGTGTGTCGTAGACGGTGTTCCCTATCATGCGTTGGTCACCGCCAATTGTTTCGAGCGGCAATATACCGATACCTTTTATTTCTTCACCCTCATGGGTGACGAACCGGCGGCCAAATAGCTGGTACATCCCGCATATCATGAGCATAACCACGCCGTCTTCGGCCATTTTGGTCAGCTGCTCGGCTTTGGCCTGCAGGTCATCCTGGATTTTGCCCTGCCCTGCGTCTTGGCCACCACCACCAATGATGATATCGGCTTCACTTGGGATGGGGTCGCCAACACTGACCAGTTTTACCTGGACGCTGACGCCGCGCCACTCAGCCCGCTTCTGGAGCACCAGGCGATTGCCGGTGTCGCCGTATATGTTCATCTCGCGCGGGTAGAGATGCACAATAGTCAGCCGTAAAGACGTTGGACGCTGGAAGTCGGACGTTAGGGGGGTGTCATCCTGAGCGGATCCGCTGTACGGCGGAGAAGTCGAAGGATCTCTTTGTTTTCTAGAAGATTCTTCACTTTCGTTCAGAATGACACCCTGTAAACCTTGCTCTTTGCTCTTTGCCCTTTGCCCTTTCTTCACGCTTCTTCTCCCAAGCCCGAATGAATGCCCAAATACATGCTTCGAACCTTCAGCATCGCAGTATACGTGCAAAATAGTATGGCTTCTCCGCCAGCAGCTGCTGTGCGGTTATTTAACGCGCTAATATATTCGGCAAGGTCTTCATGGCTTGCGACTGTTTTTACTTCGTCGTATTTTAGCCGGTTAGCCATGTCTGCCGCCCGGACGCCGCCACATAGCACCGGAGAAGTAATAGCGGAAAAATCAACATCCCATAGCCAAGAGACGTCACGGCCGTCTGGGTAATCATCATTAATGGCAATACCGATGGTTTTGTAGTCTTTCAGCTCGAGCATGCGCAGCGCCTGGGTAAACCCACCGGGGTTTTTCACAAGCTGGAGCGTCAGCTTGCCGCCGCCTGGCAGGGATATGACTTCACCTCGGCCAAAAGCCGGCTCTACCGTGAGGATTGCCTCTGCTAGCTTTGCGGTATCTGGTTCGGGTAGCACCTGATACAACACGCACAGTGCAGCCGCTAAGTTCAGCGCATTGTGACCACCCTGGAGCTGATACTGGTAACGATGCGGCGTTCCGTGCACCGTAAGCGAAACCGATTCTTCGTCGTAGCCGGTGAGTTCGATGAGTGGCGTACCGCCGAGCGCGAATGTCGCCGTCTCGCCATGATACAGTTGGTCGTCAGTTAGAAATTCCGGTTGCAACGCTTTGCTATGGGCGTACCAGACTGTTTTTACGTCATCTTTAACTAGAATGGTACTGACCCTTTCGTCATTGGCATTCAGCACCGCAAATTCGGTAGCCGATTTTGCCAACGTTTCTAGTAGCCTCAGCGTCGTATCAATCTCGCCAAACCGGTCCATTTGGTCGCGCATGACATTGAGCACCAGTACGCCTCGCGGTTTAACAACTTTCGCAAAATGAACGGCGTGCGCCTCATCTTGCTCGAATACAGCAATATCGTAGGGCAATTTCCCACCCCAGCTCGCCTTATCTACTACAGCGCTTATGATGCCGCGCACAAAATTACTCCCTGTGGGGTTCGTGAGAACCCTATGGCCTTGCGACTCCAGCAGTTTCGCGATTATCTTCGTTGTCGTCGTTTTCCCATTGGTGCCCGACACCACAATAACGCCGCCGGGCAGCTGCGCCAGCATAACCGCCAAAAAGTTTGGACTAAGCTTCTCAACCACCCGACCGGGCAACGCCGAACCCGTCCGACCCATGAGCCGCAAGCATTTGAGCGTCAATTTACCAACCGAGAGACCAAGAAACTGCATATCAACAGTATAGGTTATTACACGATTATCATCTACTCAGACTGCGTCAGCGGGCAGTATACTCTGAGCAAAGTCTATCATCGTTTTGGCAGCCTTAACCTGGGCTCTTTGGGCTAGTTGGATTTGTGGAGCTAAATGCTCCCGAACCACGGTCATGACAATTTGCCCTGCAGGGCTGGCTAAATCGACAAGCTGCTGTTCTTCTGGCAATTCCCACGGGTACGCGTTCCCTAGGCTCCTCAGCTCTCTTTTCAACATCAGAGCAGGATACGACGGGTGCAGCGCCAAACGCATTTTGCCTAATGCACTCGGCCACCTCAATAAACAATGCCTTATCGGCCCTAAATCGTAGCGGGCAAGAGGGTCAGCCACCCCATATCGTGGATTGTGGGCAGCTGCGCTGCGTGTCGTGTTGTCGCGCAAGAAAGTTTTGCCATCATAATGCACTTCAGCATACAGGGCATTCCGCGCGATGCGTGCT
>JBASZU010000138.1:0-8277 GCA_049661165.1 Saccharimonadales bacterium (SeqCode) | reverse complement strand
CGCCAGCAGGTGGTGCGCCATTCCCAAGGGGCCTGAAAGTTCTAGAGCCAGCGTACGATATATTAAGAAGGACGGAAGGCGCAAGTAATATTGCAGATGCAGCTGTTCACGCGACTGTAGAAATAGACAATGAGTCTGCCGAACAAAATCCGTAGAGTAAGCTATAATGGAGACATATGAGTAAACCAGTCATTCTTACTGGCCTTCGGGCAAATAACGATTTGCAGTTAGGCAATTCCTTCAATGCTGCTTGAACTGTCTGGATTGCATTTTTGTTTATTTGGCTCTAGGAGATTTCAGTGAATTTTCCACCAAGACCACATTACTCCAAGGGAGAGATTGACAGAGCTGGTCAGACAGCGTGTTCATCAAGCCCCAAAAGCCAAGCCTATCGCGATGCTGTTTCTCGGATTAATGCTTGGCGCGTCAGTCATGCTTACCCAATGCATACGTTCAACATGACATTGCGGCGCAAAGCATATGGAATAGATAGGACGGCAATTGTAGCGCGCCGCTTAAAACGGTTGCCGACCATCATAGACAAAATTGGTAACAGGCAAGTGTCAATGAGCTTAAGTAGAATGCAAGATATTGGGGGTGTGCGGGCTATTTTAACAGATGTAGACCAAGTGTATGAATTGTGTGCGCAGTATACGCAAAAGGGTCGTTTCCCCCACAGACTCAAACAGCCCTATCACGACTATATACACAGCCCAAAGCCTAGTGGATATCGCGGCATACATCTTGTATTTGAGTTTAATAACTCTCAAGGAAGGTCATCGAATGCCCGTGACTACGACGGTTTGTATGTTGAAGTGCAGCTAAGAACAAAACTACAACATGCATGGGCTACGGCCGTTGAGGCTGTAGGAATTATTACACACGAGAATCTCAAATCAAGCCTTGGTAATGCGAATTGGCTAAGGTTTTTCCAGTACATGGCATCAGTCATGGCGCTTATGGAGAGCCAGCCAGTATTAGACATTCATCGCGGGATGACTACTCGAGAATTGTTTGGTAAAACAACAAAGTTAGCCACAGAACTCAATGTGCTAAACGTATTAGCCGGGTGGATGACAGGGGTGCACAGTATTAATGAGGGTAGTGGCTCTCACTACAACATTTTGACAATTGATATCGCACAGAAAAAAGTAAAAATTCTTGGTTTTGCCGAACGTGAACTCGAAAAGGCGAATAAGATGCTAGCTGAACTCGAGATGCAAGCAGTACTCAATAAAACTCCGGAGCCAGTCCTTGTGGCCGCTGGCGACTCAAAAAGCCTCAAGAAAGCATACCCCAACTACTATCTCGATATGCAAGCATTTTTGGATGTCGTCAGGGGTGTTGTGCAGACAGTAGAAGAAACGCTATAATGAATACAGGTATGAGTAATCGAACTATCCTCAAAAAATTACGACAACTATATTTAGCGAACAAAAAGTTGGCATAGCTATGCTCAAGCCTGTTATTTTGACGGGGTTGCGGGCAAATAACGATCTGCACATTGGTAACTATTTCGGTGCGCTCTTGCCCCTGATAGATATGGCAAAAACGCGGTCAGATGAGTACGATGTGCACTTATTTGTTCCTGACCTGCACAGTTTTACAACCCCCATAGACTATAGCCAGCTGCAAGACCAGATTATGCACAATCTTCGCCTGTATGCCGCCGCCGGTTTGCCTCTGGACAACCCAAGCGTGCGCATTTACCGCCAAAGCTACATTGCCGCCCACAGCGAACTCACGTGGATTCTAGACTGCTTTACCGGTTTTGGCCAAATGAAAAGAATGACTCAATTCAAAGAGAGAGTCGCAAAAGACTCTGAAAATAAACAAACTATCCTTCACAATACGAAGGCATACATCGGAACCCTTGATGCCCTAAAGAGGGTTGTGGAAGAGTCTAGGCTCGAATCAAGCGAAAAAGAAGCATTTCAATCGAATTTAAATCGTTTTATGAAAGATGCTGATTCTTATCTAGAGCAAAAATTTCTAAATGATACGAGTGCAACGGTAGGTGTTTTCAATTATCCAGTGCTCATGGCGGCGGATATTTTGCTGTATGGCGCGAAGTATGTGCCGGTGGGAGATGACCAGACGCAGCATCTAGAGTTTACGCGGGATATTGCCGAGCGGATGAACAGTAAGTTTGCGCGAGAACTGTTTACGGTGCCGGAGCCAGTTGCTAAACAGCACGAGTTTTTTCATGGCCTTCATAGCTTTAGCGCAGAAGGCGGCAAAGACCAGCCTTCGCCAAGGCTACGGCCGGCAGGCCAAGGCCTGCGCATTAAGGACCTGCAAGATCCTACCAAAAAGATGAGCAAGAGTGACGAAAGCGGCAAAGGCATCATCTTTCTGGGTGATTCACCAGATGAAGCTGCCAAAAAAATTATGAGTGCCGCTACGGACTCCGTAGGGGCCGTACACCTCGACTACGAAAACCAGCCAGGCATATCAAACCTGCTGCGGATTCTTGCTCTCTTGCAAGAAAGATCACTTGAAGATGTCGCCCGCGAACACGAAGGTCAAGAGCGATATGGTGAGTTCAAGGCTGAAGTTGCAGAAGCTGTAAAATCCTTCCTAGGCGAGTTCCAGAAGCGTCTCGCAGAAGTAGATGAAGTGAAACTCACAGAGAAGTTAGCGGCAGATGAAGTGAAAATGAACGAAATTGCCAACCAAACACTGCTGCGTGTCCAAAATGCCGTCGGCCTCCGTCCTGTGTCATCCTGAACTTGTTTCAGGATCCAAACATTATGAAAGAATCATATGTGTACATACTAGCTTCAAAAGGTCGGGGAACTTTGTATATCGGTGTTACCAATAGCCTTGAGCGAAGGTATTCACGAGCTTCGCACTTTGAGCTCATGCGCATTTTCTCCTCGCAGCACGGAACGAACCGTACTAGGGTACGGTGAAGTGAGTACTACAGAGGAAAAATGTGCAGGAGCCAAAGAAGCCAGCGGAGTCAGATGCTCCGCATCTGAGCAGGCTGGCTGGTGCGAAATTCGTGGTATTTTGAACATTCGATGGGCCTAAATGGCGAAAGCTTTACTCAGAAATATAACGTTAAGCGGCTCGTATATTTTGAAAACTGCGATTCTATAGAACAGGCTATAGTTAGAGAAAAACAGCTTAAGAATTGGCATAGACAGTGGAAAATTAATCTCATTGAGTCTGTAAACCCTGGTTGGGATGATCTGAGTATTCGTTATGGTATAGATGCTGAAACAAGTTCAGCATGACGTATAGTGCTACCTCTGTTAGAATGTAAGTATGGAAATATCAGTTTTGCCGTTGGATGAGGACGAATGGCGTGACAATAGATACTTCGCTGAATGGTCGCAGTATTTTTTAACCCCCAGCAAAGTAACGGCTGCTTCTATATGTGATGTGGGCAGGGTAGACAATATCTATCTATCACATCTTTATTCGTTTAAATCAGGGCGACATAGATATCTCATTTTTGATGATGAGCATAATTTGAATACAAGCTCAGTGCAAGATTCACTCAAGGCGATTCGGGCCATAAAAGGGCTTAGGGGTCATTTGTGCGAAGCCCAATATAAGACAGATGGTACATACGGCGTTTCGCCAGACCACGATCCTTTTCATGACGGGTACACATACTTATGGTACTGTGGTGAAGAAAAAGGTGATTGATATATGGCGAATCTTGAAGTGAGTCGGGCGGAGCGGTTAGACCAACGGGTAGTGGCTATGTTGCCACAGCTTAGCCGTGCCTATGCTGCAAAACTCATTGAAACGAAACGCGTCTCTGTAAATGGGCAATCCCAGGTGAAACCAGGCTACAAGCTGCGGCCAGATGACGAGGTCACTATTGAATACGATGAAGCAGAAGCAGCGCACATTCCCGACATAGAGCTCGAGGTCTTGTACGAAGACGATGACTGCGTGGTTATATACAAGCCCGTTGGGATACTTACGCACAGCAAGGGGGCATATAACCCCGAAGCGACTGTTGCCACCTGGTTACGTTCTCGCCTGAAGCGTGAAAGCTCCGACCTTTCACGGGGGACGGCCGTGAAAGCTCCGACCTTTCACGGGGGAGAGCGGGCAGGGATCGTGCATAGGCTCGACAGGGCAACAAGCGGGGTTATGATATGCGCCAAGAGCACAGAAGCACTGAGCTGGCTGCAAAAACAGTTTGCGCAGCGACGTACAAAAAAAACGTATCTGGCTGTCGTGAAAGGGAGTATGAACCCAGAGGCAGCAATTATTGATATGCCTATAGAGCGAAACCCAAAGGCGCCAGCGACGTTTCGGGTAGGTGAGCAGGGGAAGCCGGCCAAAACAACCTATCGAACGCTTGTAAGTGGTAAAACGCATAGTCTGGTGGAGTTAAAGCCGGAAACTGGCCGGACACATCAGCTTCGTGTTCATCTGGCACATCAGGGGCACCCTATTGTTGGTGATACATTTTACGGTGGCCAGCCCGCCGACCGCTTGTATCTGCACGCGGCAGAGCTTGAGCTCACCTTATTGTCAGGACATGTGCGGAAAGTGTTTCGTGCAGCCGTGCCAACAGAGTTTCAGGAGCTAGCCAATACATGAGCCCAAGTTTGGTGCTACACCCAAGCACTCAAGAAGCGGTAAACCGGTACTTAGCACACGCACCGCAATCAGTTCTGTTAACTGGCGCAGCCGGGTCTGGGTTGACAACTCTGGCGCACAGCATGGCCGCCAGCTTGCTTGGTGTAGCCACGGAAAAACTGCCTGAACACCCATATGCACGCATCATTACTTCGGAGAACGACAAAATCGGCATTACAAATATACGCGATTTACAGCAGTTTGTAAGCCTGCAAATTCCATCTAAACGACAAATTGGGCGAGTTATACTCATAGATGATGCACACACTCTGACTAGAGAGGCACAAAATGCACTCTTGAAGCTACTAGAGGAGCCGCCGAAGCAGACAATACTCCTTCTTGTTTCTTCACGCTCTCGACTGCTCTTACCGACTATTCTATCTCGGGTTCAACAGCTGCACATTAGTCGACCTGAAGAGTCAGAAGTTATTAAATATTTGGAACAGAGAGGTTACGAACAAAAATCTATTGCCCAACTCTTGCTCGCAACTGGTCAAAACATAGCCGAAACTATTCGCCAGCTTGAGCTTGGAAATGAGCTGGCGGGTCAAACCGTGAATATTGTGAAGCAAGCTTTGGCCGCCGAACCGTTTGAACGGCTACTAATGGTAGAGAGAGAGCTCAAAGACAAGACACTTGCCCGAGATTTTGTGAGTACGCTTTCGACCGTTGCTTCTAGTAGCGTTTTTAGGGTATCCGAAAGAGGCGACGTAGCAGCCATTCTTCGGTGGCAATCGATTCTGGCAGCCAGTGAAGTGGCATCCCGAGCTCTTAGGCATAGCGGAAACCAAAAACTTGTGCTGACTGAGCTTATGCTGGCACTTTAGCTGTGATATACTACTGAGACTATATGTACGAACTATTGGTTGTCAGTGCCTTTGGCTTTATGGGGTTGCTACACACGCGTAAGCGTTCCGATGAAGAGTCAGATATTTCTCGGAAAGTGGGTGACCGCATAGGGAAACTTTGGGATATAGCTCACCAAGGTATGCGCGAAAACAGATTCCTTCGCGCCGAAAAAGCCCTTCTTACCATCTTGAAAATAGATGAAAAAAACGCTGCTGCCTATAACCGCCTCGGCATACTCTACGCCAAGCAAAAAGAATACCGCGACGCAATTGATTGTTTTGAAATTGCGAGCAGCATAGAAGCAACACCCTCGAGCCTCCACAACCTGGGGCTCATTTACTATGAAACGGAAAACTATGAAAAAGCAGGTATAGCGTTTGAGCAGGCATTGAAGCTTGAGGAAAACCTAGCTGCGAGACACGTTGCCTATGCCAAAGTCAGCGAAAAATTAGGGAATGAAAAACTAATGTTTGCTGCGCTGCATCGAGCAATCGAGCTTGAGCCCAACCAAGAAACATACTCTCTCCTACAGAAAGCATATATAGAAAGAGGTATGGATAGTGAAGCTGACCAAATTGCGGAAAAGCTCAAAACCCTTATAGTGCCCTCCGGACACCCAAAGCGCATCCTCCGCCCTCGAAAAGTGGTTATATAAATCTGTCAGAATAGTTCAGGGCAGTATTGTTCGATAAACTGAAGCTCTTCACGCCAAGTCAGAATGTTTGCTAGGTCCCTAGGGGCAACCCATGCACCGGCCAGACTATCTTGTTTGATTGGAGTAATTTCAATTCCTTCGGTAGTAAACAGAAATAGATGAATTCGCTTCACGACATCGATATTCTTCGATGTAGCCGATGTGTGACCCGGTCGTTGCAGTATGCCTAGTTTGCGGACAAGAATTAGGTCTTCTAGCCCCGTTTCTTCAGCTACTTCACGTCTCGCAGCTGCCTCGTATGTTTCACCCAGCTCAATACCGCCTTTCGGAAGTACGTACTGGCCAAAATCATTTGTAATAACAGCAATATTATGAGTTTTACTCTGTAATACCACACCACCAGCCTTATTCAAAATCTTGAGGCTAGACATCACCATTTTCAGATATTTTTTTGTCCTCGTACGTGGCAATTCTACGACGATACCATTCTGACTGAACTGAGGATAACACCCCCATGGAACGGTTGTAGGTAAAGTAGTTCTCAGGTTGATACAAACCGTGCAGTAATGAGGTAATGACATAGTTTACAGCTCCGTCCTGTTTGTCAAGCGGTAGGGCTGAAATATTTTTTAACAGGGGCAGGATACTTGGGTCGAGGGTATCTCTGATATCTTGGATTACGTATGGCATGAATACATTGTACCACGCTTATACTCACATCTTGCCAGCTGACCTCTGTTTTGATACACTAGTCGTTGTCTAATGCCACCTTAGCTCAGTTGGCCAGAGCGGCTGTTTTGTAAACAGCGGGTCGTGGGTTCGAATCCCTCAGGTGGCTCCAGCACATTTACAAATTTTCAAACCAAGGAGCGGAGTCAACTGTTTGAAAATTTGAGAGGACGACCGTAGCAGTAAGCCGAAGCTTTTGCCAACTAGGCAAAACGAGGCAGAAGCGTACGGAAGGACGTGCAGGGTTAGTGAAGCGGTCAAACACGATAGACTGTAAATCTATTGGCTTATGCCTTCGGAGGTTCGAATCCTCCACCCTGCACCACAAATCAGAATGGGGGTATTATGGAATGTCCGGTGTGTAAAAAGCAGATGCGTAAGGTACGCTGGGAAATCACCAATAACTTTAAAGTTGGCAGTGAGTTTGTAGAGTACGATAAAGTCACGTATCACTGTGAGCCCGAGGATATCTGGCTCAGTACAGAAGTACCCATGCCTGAACAGCCCTCGACTCCAGTAAGGAAGTAACGTTCTAGTACTAGTTGTGCCCCGATAGCTCAGTTGGTAGAGCGCATCCATGGTAAGGATGAGGTCACGGGTTCGAATCCCGTTTGGGGCTCCAGAATTACAACTTTTGACAAAACACAAGTACTTTGCTATGGTACGAGTAGTAAGCGCTCCGGCGTTTAAAAAACCGAAACACTTACAAATTTTTGACCAAAGAAGAATGCGAAAAAAATAGCAAACCAAATTGGTCAGGCTCTCGTAAACTATCGTTAGAAACACTAGCGAACAAGTTTACCAAGACCTCCTAAAAACCCTAGGGTAAAAATACCGAGCTGATCACTCGGTATTTTTGTTCATTACGTCTGAGAAGCTATTAATAACGTACTCGTACGAGTAAGTTATTAGTAAAATTGGGAAATGAGGGTTATATTTGGTTCAATATTTGGTTCGATTATTTACAGAGATGATTTTATCTGTTAAAATGAACGGCATATGGCAAAAAAAGGTGAAAAGCGCAAACTAATTGGACTCGTGAGTGAAGAGTCTGGTGAGCGCATATACTATACAAGCAAGAACACTATGAACACTCCGGAGAAGCTGAGCCTCCGTAAATACAGCAAGAAACTGCGAAAGCACGTTGTTTTTACCGAAACCAAGAAAAACCTCGGCCGCAACGAAGTGAAACCGAAGAAGTAATTTGCTAGGATATTAATTTTGTAGTATAGTAGTACTTATATTACGTAAGGAATGCTACATGAATAAGCCGGCTCCAATCAATTTTTCAAATTTTTCTCCGTATTTAACCCCAGCTCGACCTAAGCCTCCAACAGTAACACTTTAGGCACCCGGATTTGCGGTTTCTTTGGCTGTAACTGGTACGCAATAAGCCCCGCTAGCAGATTGACACTGAAGTTGGCAAAACTACG
>JBASZU010000137.1:0-10900 GCA_049661165.1 Saccharimonadales bacterium (SeqCode) | reverse complement strand
TTGCTTCAGTCACCGCATGCCTGTCGTTGTTTGTAATGTACGAAACACCTCCCGTATGCTTGGCATCTTTGACGTCTACCAACCCCATGTGGCGCGTGCTATGAAGCAAACGATTCGTTGCGCCCGTATCTTCTTCGCTAACGATACCGTAGGCAATTTTTATGAGTGCGTTACTCAGGTCTTCCGGTTCGGCTACCTGGGCACCAAACTTGTCTGCTAGCAACTCGCGTGTACGGCTCAAAAACAGTAGCAGGTATGATGCAATGATATAAAGAATGTATGCAATAAAACCGATGGCAGCCAGGTTGCTTTTGCGGTCGCCCTTGCTGCGTGAAAGCCAAAAGTACATTTCGTACAACAGCTGCACGAGGGTACTCGCTATCATCATTACTATGAAGTCGCGGTTCACAATATGCCCCATTTCGTGCCCTACCACAGCCCGCTGTTCTCCGGTGTTGAGGTACTTAAACAGCCCCTGGGTGACGATGAGGCGAGAGTTGTACCGGCCGCTACCATAGCAGAACGCCGTCGGGTTGTTATCTGGTATGATGCCGACCTTCGGGTGCTTAAAGTTGTACTGCGCCGCGACTGATGCAATGAGTTCGGCTACCTCAGGGTGCTCGGCTGCAACTTCTTCGGGGCTCATAAACCGCACTTTGTAAAAAAACTTGTTTATCCAGTCAGTTACCCATGGCCCGACGAGCCACATGAGAAAGTTGAAGATAACTGTGAAGCCCATAGCAAACCATAGATTCACCGAGTCAGTCTGGAGCAAAACCAGCATGACGATAAAAAACACAAATGAAAATATCAACCCCAACGTAACCAACGATGCACCAACTAGCTTCATATACATATTGTATCAACCATCGACAAGAAAACCATTACAGACGCCTAAATGGTTCCTTGCCATATTATCAATACCTGGGAAGTCAAGATAAACCAGTACACTGGAGTTGCATTATGCAGCCCTCTTCGCTTTGGCCATTTTCATAATACGCACAACGTCACCTGGGTTTCGAGCAACGATTAACGCCCTAGAGTCACTAAAACGCCTACGGGCCCGTACCTCAGGCTCGCGGTTTCTTATCCCGACAGCCGTCATACGAGCAGCCGATATAGACTTTGTTCCGCCAGCCGAATCATCGCCCCCTATAATTCTTCGTCGCGTCTCAAAATCATCACGAGGCGTACCGAGTGAATCAAAAGCAAGATTATTAATATCAGGGTGTGGCTTTGGCTCCTTTGCTCTTTCTACAGTGAAGATTCGATCTATATCCATGTAATCTTCAAATGAAAGTCGACGGGCCATGATATCCATCTCCTCTTTTGGAGCCATGCTGGCAATGGCATTACCAAAATTCGTCTCGTCCCGGGTATACTCTAATAATTCTCTTGCGCCGACATTCCAGGAAACATAGTCTTGTAATAGCAGTAGGTGATGTTTCTGTCGCAATGCCATAAATCTTCGTATGACTTCGTTATTGGGATCATACTCGTCTTTGCTCTCGAATCCAGGCTGACCTGCCCAATGTAAGAGCATAACGAGGGAATCAAACGTAGTTGGGTGAGTCGCTTCAACGTATGCCTCTCTACTAATTGCTGGATTAACTTTGTACAGAAACTCATTTTTTAGTTCGATTGCTATCTCGTGACTAGCTAGAATACGCGCCATTTCATATAGCCGTTGCCCTTTGAATGGACCAGATTGTATCAAAGGGTGGGTTAAATACTCGTCACAATCCCAAACACCACCAATAAACCCCTCTGCGGGCAAAACTTCACCGACGGCATGAAGTGTTTCCGGTTTGTCACGAAAATATATCGGAGCAGGACGGGTCACATGTATATTATATACTATAATTTACCCTTGGTAAACTACATAATGCTAGTCTCGTCTAGCTATGAGGTTCAGTTCAGACATATTTGACTTCGAAGATTGGTCACTCATTTTTACTTAATGTAGTCGTGGAGTTTGCGGGCATCTTTGTGCTTGCGGAGTTTCGCGAGAGCCTTGGCTTCAATCTGGCGGATGCGTTCGCGCGTAACGCTAAACTCTTGACCCACTTCTTCAAGTGTGTGCTGTTTGCCGTCTTCGAGCCCAAAGCGAAGTTTTAGTATTTTTTGCTCACGCTCAGTGAGCGCCGAAAGCATATCTTTCACCTGCTCTTTCAGAAGCTGGCCAGTCGCAGACTCCTCAGGAGTTATCGTGTCTTCATCTTCGATGAAATCGGCAAGTACAGATTCTTCTTCATCGTCGCGAATGCTAGCATCGAGGCTCGAAATGTCCTGTTTTATTTTCATTATGTGCTCCACTTTAGCCTCGTCAATCTCCATCTCTTTGGCGATCTCGGCGTTGGTTGGCTCGCGGTTATATTCCTGTGTCAAACGGCGCTGCGTGCGCAGTAACTTGTTAATGGTTTCTACCATGTGAACAGGTATGCGAATAGTACGGGCTTGGTCGGCGATAGCTCGGGTAATGGCCTGGCGAATCCACCACGTTGCGTAGGTACTAAATTTGAAGCCTTTATCGGGGTCGAACTTTTCGACAGCACGCAGAAGACCGGTATTACCTTCTTGAATAAGGTCGAGTAGGTCAAGTCCTCGCCCGACATAGCGTTTCGCGATAGACACAACTAGCCGCATATTGGCTTCAGCCATCTGGTCTTTGGCATCTTTGTCGCCGGCAACAACTCGATTGGCCAGAGCCAGCTCTTCCTCGGCACTCAGGAGCGGGATTTTACCGATTTCGCGCAAGTATAGACGCACTGAGTCATCCGCAATATCATCCAGGTAAACTTGGTCTTCCAAGACAATTTCTTCCTCTTCGTCTATGAGCCACTCATCACTCAGTTCTGCCAGTACAGGTTCCTCGGGAACGGAAACATCGACACCCGCTTCGGTCAGTTCGGTATAGAGTGCGTCAAGCGCTTCGACGTTTTCGGGTGTATCGGGCAGAATTGCCGATATTTCTTTAGCCTCTATGGAGCCGGCTTTCTTGGCCTTTTCAATCAGCGCAGCCTTAGCCTGTTCTAGCTTTGCTTTGGGATCATCATTCTTCGGTGCCACTCGTGTCTCCTTGGTTGGTTCGTAATAAAGCGTCGAGGTCGCGAACTTGTGCTAACAGCACTGCTGTTTCCTCGACGGTCGCGGTTTGCAGTTTGGCCGCGAAAGTTTGTTTTTGCATTCGTACATATTGGTGTATCAGCGCAGCCTGCAATCGATTTGCTTCAGCTCGTAATTCGAGCGGCTCGATGTCCTGATACAACGTCTCGTAGACTAATGACAATATTTTAGCATACTCTGCAATCTGTTGCACTTCTTCTTGGTCACTGCCGTCAAAATCCGAGTGCTCAGCCAGAAACTCAAAGGCGTGGCGAGCGTCGTCGTCTGTAAACATATCTGGGTCGAGCGGGTACAGTACATGCCGGAGGCTCGGCTTCATAAGCGCCAGTGCAATCAGCCGTTCTTCCACCTTCACTTTGTCTAGGATGGCCTTTTCGACAGAGGTGGCCTTCACCTGGGATGGTCGACGACGAAGGGGCGCTGTCTCGCTGGGCGCACCAGTTAACTTCGTCGCTAGTGCTTCTTTGCTGACACTCAGCAGCTCAGCAAGCCGCCCAACATAGTGGTCTTGCTCGACGCTGTCGGGCAACTGCCGCACAACTCTAAGTACCACGTCGCTCAGTTCACGTTTACCGAGCGCCGTCGACAAATCGAGCATGGCGCGGTAGCGGTCTATAAGCCAATCCAGGGCGTACTGGGGCTGCTCTATGGCGGCTTGCCACGCGGCAACATCCTGTTTTATGAGTTCGTCTGGGTCTTTTCCGGTCGGTATGCTTATAACGCTTAGCTGCAAACCACCAACCTTCCCAGCAATAGGTATAGCCCGTTCGGTGGCCGCAACACCCGCTTTATCGGCGTCAAAACAAAGGCGAATATCACCTGTCAAGCGACTAAGTGCCTTCAAGTTTGGCTCGGTGAGCGCCGTTCCGGCTGTAGCGACCACTTGGCGAACGCCAGCCTGGTGACTCGCTATAACATCGAGGTTGCCTTCTGCCAGAACCACGTATTTTGTCTTTCGTATGGCGTCTTTGGCGAGGTGCAGCCCAAACACATGACGGCTTTTGTCGTACAGTGGCGTGCCGGGGGTATTTATATATTTCGGTGCATTTGGGTCATCGTCAAGTAGTCGTGCCGTAAAACCAATCACCCTCCCCTGTGGGTCACATAGCGGTATCATCAGCCGTCCACGGAACATATCTTGCAAGACACCGCGGTACGATTTGCTTGTCAGGCCGGCTAGCTGAATATCTTTTTCATCAAATCCCTTCCCGCGAAGAAAATCGAGAAGAGCGCTCCCGTTATTCGGTGAGTAGCCGAGTCGCCACGCAAGCGCCGTTTCTTTCGTGAATTCCCGCCGCCCAAGCACGTACGCAAGCGCCGTCTTATTCTGACTAAACTGCGTCTGATAAAACTTGCAGGCGAGCTCATTCAGCTCATACAGCCGCTCCTTCGTCTGCGAGGTCGGGCCTTGCACACCACTCTGGCGGTACTGCTCAAGGTCGACGCCAGCCCGGCGAGCAAGAATTTCGAGCGCGCCCTTAAAATCCACGCCTTCCATTTCCTGAATAAAGCTAAAAATGTCGCCACCGCGCCCAGAGGAAAAATCGTGCCAAATCTGCTTATCGGGGCTCACCACAAAACTGGGCGTTTTTTCGGAACCAAAAGGACTGAGCCCCTTCCAGGTGCGCCCAGCACGCTTCAGCTGAACGTATTCGCCTATCACGTCCTCTATAGCCAGCCGCTCCCGAACCTCTTCCTTCGCATCCATATGGAACTAAGTATCAAGTATCCGGTATCAAGTATCAAGCATAACCCCTTACATCAGGCATGCACTATCGCCATCGTCGTATCATCGCTATGCAAAGGCTTCAAGGCAGCCCACTCTGCATTCGTTTCACCGACCTCTCGCAAAAATACCTCTTCCCGTGACTTCTGAAAATACGCATCGGAAGTAACGACTATGCGCTCACCAGGTGATAGGGTGACCTCGCTAAATACTGCGTGATAAAGTGAGCCTTTCTTGCTATACCGGACGCTTGGATCAATACCTTTCGTAAAACCCAGCCTAGACGCCAAGGGGTTATCCGCTACCGTGCCATCACGCGAGAGACCTTCCGTTTCACGGACCTGCTGCAGCTCACCAAACTGTTCTCTAATGCCACCCTCATGATCAAGCACCGTCACGGTACTATCGCCAAATGTCACCACTCGCCACACATTTGTATCACCTATCTGCTGTACGGCTGCCAAAGTGGAACCCAAAACAATGCCGCTAACAGGCACTGCTCGAAAAAGTTCAGTCGCAAGATCGAGCCTAGAGCCGTCAGGAAATTTCATGTTTTCCAAAATAGCTCGGGCGCGCTGAATGAGCGCTGCAGCATTTGACTCGACCGTAAGGTCATGGATGTTATCTAGCTCGGCGGCTGCATGAGCCAACGCAAATGCAAAATTATCTTTTGACTTACTGCCGGTAGGACCTATCCCGCCCATCCCGTCGCAAACTGCAACAATCCGTGTCGTTGGATTATAGGCAACACCATCTTGGTGGTGTTCGGTAGAATGCTGCCGCAGCTCTACCTTTCCGTCATCGCTTGTGAAAGTTTTCAAACTATGTGGTTCTGGCCGCATCGCATCATAGGTAGGCATTGCCTCATACGCTTCATGTGATAATTCGACTGCGAGTGCAGCCCTAGCTAAGCTACCCCGTAATCTACTGGGAGCGTCAGAGGGGATAGCTTCCTCGGTAACACCAGTTTCCGCCACACCTAGTGACATTCCTCGCACCAAACTACCCTGCAGTCGGTGAAGAGGGCTAGTTGGGTCAGTACTGGGTTGTTTTGGTTTTGGAGGCATAAACATTATTTATGTTATCATACTAGTGCTTTTATGTCAATTTGATGATTCGAGATGTATCTCTATTGACTGATTGTTGCATACTCCCGTACCATAAGCATGATGAATCCGAACGAACCGAATTATGGCCAGCTACCCGCCACTCCGCAGCAAGCACTTGGGCAAAGTCCGCAGCCATATCTACCACAGGCTCCATCGTCGACACCTGCAACCCCTGTCAGCACAAACCCATACGACTTTATTTTGAACCCAAATGCTAACCAGAAGAAACCAGCTGCAGCAAGTGCAAGCGGGCCCATGAGACTACTGCTGGGCATAGGCCTCATTGGGGGCATTCTGCTGATTGTCGGCCTTGTTCTGACGCAGTTTTTGCCGAAAGGTACCTCGGGCGAATCTCTAGTGGGGTTAATCCAGCAACAGCAAGAAATCATCCGCGTTTCCACGCAGGCACAACAAACAGCCCAAAGCGAAACCATCAAAGGTTTTGCCTACACCGTAAACCTGAGCGTCAGTACGAGTCAGCAACAACTCCAGGGCTACGCCACAAAAGCTGGTACAAAGATTGACCCAAAGCAGCTCAGTCTTAAGCAAGACGCTACTACCGATAAGCTCCTTGAAAACGCAAAAGCAACGAGCACCTATGACAGCGCTGTTAAGAAAGTACTCTCCACTCTACTGCAGGATTATCTGGACCAGTTGAAAGAAACCTACAAACAAACGAGTAGTGCAAATCTCAAAAAAATACTCGACGCGAATTTTAGCGCCGGGAAGACCCTGCTTATTCAAGCAGACAATGTCTCTGCCTAGTCAGTAGGCTATTCTGCTACCAGTTGGTAGCTGTGCCGAATAAGGTCTTTCACGTCGTCTGGGCCCAATTGACCGCTCAAGATGAGCGTGTTCCAGTGCTTTTTGTTCAGGTGATAGCCAGGTAAAACTGTTTCGTATTTTTCGCGCAGCACAACGGCCAGCTGTGGGTCACATTTGAGGCTGAGGTTTAGTGGGTCTTTCCCTTCCGCCACAAGCGCAAACATTTTCCCTTCCGTTGGCTTCTGCGGGTTACCGACTTTGTAGACAGCCACGCCTTCGCCAAATGGATAATCCAGAAAACTGTTTGGCATGCTTAAGATATATTCTTCGACTTCTGTATGTGTCATGGCAGGTATTCTACAGTGCTGCGTACGGGGGTTGCAACTGAGTCATGGTCTGCGACCAGTTCAGGCGCTCCAATATACCCGCCTGCACTTCGGGCGATGCTGGCTTAACAATTTTTCCGTAATCGTCTGTGCCGACCACACCGTATTTCATAGTGTAGGGCAGCTTTGTGAGCTTTTGCTGTTCAGCGCGGATAAGGCAATCGTCGTGGTAAGCGGTACAGGTTTTGGCAAGCTCTGTCCAGCCGGTGAGTACCTTTTTTTCTGCACCATCAACCGAAAGAAGTATTTGTATGCCCGCCGAGCGCGTCATTTCCGGCCGAAGTTGCTGGTCAAAAATAAAATTGCCCATAGAGTACACAATGAGACGACCCTTGTAGCTCTCTGTTGTTTGAACCCAGTGTGGATGGTCACCAATAACTACATCCGCACCGCTGTCTATCATAGAACGGTAGAGTTCTGTCTTGAGCTGGTCAGGTGCGGCAACGTATTCTTTGCCAGCGTGTGGCATAGCAATCACGGGCATGATATGACTGTAGCGCCGCATGACTGCAATCGCTTCTGGCGGCGGCCGACGAATGAACCCATGGTAGCCGCACATGGCCACCGGAAGACTGGCTGTCTCGGTTTTTTGATTATTCATCACTACGCGAGCTGGCACCGTGATAACATCGCAAACATCTGCAAGCTCCCGGGGGTCGGGGTGCCCGAAATACTGAATTTTGTTTTCGTCGAGATGTTTCTGCGTTTCTGCAAAGCCAGCCGCACCTTGGTTATCGGTATGATTATTTGCAAGCGTAAACGCTGTAAACCACTTGGCTGCTTCTGGCAGATACTGTGGGTTACAGTTGAATGATAGGGTTGCGTCCTCTGCCGCGGATGATTGCTGCAAACCCGCCACGGTCGGGCACTCTAGGCCCGCAATCCAAGCGTCATATTTGGTACGGTCAAATTCATTAAGCCGAGAAAACGGATACGCAAACTTAAGAGGACTCGCCATAGACCAATCATTTATGTACCGGCTAAAGTACACATTGCCAAAAAACAGCATGTTCGACGACGCAGAAACTGGGTAGGGCCGAACCGGCTGCGTTTTCTGACTACGAGGCGCTGTCGCGCGCAATTGGTTTTTCGGGAGTAGCCAATACGCCGCAGCGCAGCCAAGCGTGCCGCATAGCAGCACTACTGCGCAAACAACAACCACCCGAGAATGTTTCTTTTGCCGCCCCGCCACTCTGTACATATGCCTAGTATACCACTAGCAATTTTCTACTGTAGACGGGAACGACGCGAGTGAATCGATAATTTCATCTGCCCCAGCTGTCTCAAGTTCTTCCCTACTCGCAAACCCGTGCGTGATGCCTATGCACTTTATACCCGCTGCATGCGCCGCCTGCACGTCAGTCATCATATCGCCAATGGCGACTGTTTCTTCTGGCGCACAATCTAGCTGCCGGAGTGCCTCAAGCATCATGTCTGGCGCTGGCTTAGGGCGAAAACCATCACGCATGGCTACCACAACCTCAAAATACTGGTCTATGCCGCGGTAGCTCAGGTACTCAATGGTTCGCTCGTACTCGGCAGAAGTCACCACGGCTAACCGATATCCCGCCATAGCGAGCTCCTGCAAAACCGCTTCAGCATATTCGAAAAATGGTGCATCCATCCAGGCCATGCTGAGGTGACTGCGGTATGTTTCCAGCCACAAGTCGTAATCTATGTGCGCCGACAAACCTTTGTGAACTTCAGTGTGGTGGTGAATATATGGCTGCAGTTCGTCGAGCGAGGGTCGCTGGCCGTTATGCACCTCAACAGCATGCTGATATGCCTCTATTATGATATCTTTGGTATCCCGCAGCGTCCCATCAAGGTCAAATAGTATCGCCTTAATCATCTGCGTGATTGGTTTTCTGGATTACATTTAGTACCTCTTGCAAGGAACCGACAATACTGTCTGCCCCGGCTTCCCGAAGATGCTCGCGCGAACGGAACCCATGAGTAATACCAATTGTCTTAGCCACCTTGGCGCGTTTGCCAGTTTCGATGTCGACTTCCATATCGCCCACCATCGCCATAGCCGAAGTCGATATATTCAGCAGCTTTGCTATGAGAAACAATCCCTCTGGGTCAGGCTTGCCCGTAGCAATATCGTCAGGAGTGATGATGGCATCAAATTCCACGTCAAGTTTCAGCTTCTGAAAACACGTTTTCACGCCCTCACGGCGTCGGTTGGTAAATATAGCCACTTTGACACCAACCTCGTGAAGTCCGTCTACAACCTTTCGCACATCTGCATATTCGTCAATCAGTTCTAGGAATTCGTCAGTCTGTTGCAGAGCATGGTGGCGGTCACTGGCCCGTTTTGCATCATGGGTCGGCAGGAGCTCTTCGTAGCAGTCAACCAGCGGCGGACCAATTGCCGCAATAATCTTCTCCCTGTCTGGTTCACCCCCGTGCTCCGTAATAACTCGCTCAAATGCGTGCACAATGTACTCCATAGTGTCGAGTAACGTCCCATCCAAATCAAACACAACTGCCGCTATTTTTGGGTCATGACTCATGGCTTTGTTTTGCAAACCATTCTAGGTAGTACTGTAGTTCGGCAATGCTTGCCTGTATGTCCTCCTGTGCACGGTGGACATCAGCCTTTTTGTAGTCGACCTTAAACGCACCCTGCATAAACACTTTCCAGGCGCTGACATCGAGCATACGGTAGTGCAGCTTCAAATCGAGCTTTGGCCAATACCGAGCAACGAATTTGCGGTCGTTATATATGCTGTTTCCCGCCAACACCGCTGGTTCGCTTCCAAAATACTGCTCGACAAGTGCGAGTAGTTCTTGCTCCACGACAAAACTCGGCTTCGCCGTAGCAGAATCCGATGTTTTGCGCACAAATTCATCACGGTTTTCTGGGTACCCCTGCCACCACGTGTTTTTTTGCATTCGCTCAACAACAATACTGGCCGGCTGCGCCACAATTGCTTCATAGCTCGCCAGCGTGTTTAGCTCAAAGTCTGTCACCTCCGCTGCTACTTCCAAAATAACGTCTTGCGTTGCATCTAACCCCGTCATTTCGAGGTCTACCCACAGCAACCGCGTTGGCAGAACTGATTTATCTATCTCACTCATTGCTTAGTAGTATACCCAAACGCCGTGGCTTTCCGAAATTTTCAGCCATAGATTTCCAGGGTCAAAACCATGTATACCCGACGAAGCATATCTGGATATGGTGAGGAGGGTAGGCACGGTTTTGGCAGGAAAGAATGGGTGAAAAATCGGAAAGCTGTGGCGTTTCGGGTATATACAGAAAGTTCAATCACGCGTCATAAATGCATATAGAAAAACCGCCCATAATGGACGGTTTTATTGATTGCGCGGCGACAACTGCTTAGGCAGCATCCTTGCGGATACGCACCATACGTGCCAGAACCCAAGCGATGAGTCCGTAGACGAGGAGTGCGACCAGCGTTTCTATTTCAAAGCGGCCGGTCCCATTACCCACTGTGGTATCGACGCTAAAGAGCGAACGGAACGGGGAAACAAACGGGTTCGTCACTGTGTAGACGAAGTTTGCAAACGCATTGGCGCTGTTAGCGCCGAGCAGTGAAAGTGAAAAGCGTATAACGTGCAAGCCAGCAACAATGCCGTAAACCAGCCAAATAACATTTACTGCCACGCCCGACGGGCTGGCGGTGTGTTCTTCGCGGCGAACAACACGCTGAGACTGCACAACAGTACCGTCGTCATCGAGTCCGTTTTCTCTTGTAACATTAACTTGTGATTCTTGAACCATAGTTTTTCCTTTAGTTATAGTAGTAATGAATGCCTGG
>JBASZU010000136.1:0-19737 GCA_049661165.1 Saccharimonadales bacterium (SeqCode) | reverse complement strand
GCACTCTTGACTTGAGAGTGCTAATTTGGCTATACTGAACAGGTAACGATTAATCCCAGGTGAAATTAATCTGGGGTCACAGTATGAAATGAGGTGAAGTATGAGCGTGTTAGTCCCAACAGTTATTGAAAGCGAAGGCCGGTATGAACGGGCCTACGATATTTACAGTAGGCTGTTAAAGGATCGCATAATCTTCATTGGCAGCGAAATAAACGAAACGACGGCAAATCTGATTGTGGCACAGTTGCTTTTTCTACAAGCGGAAGATGCTAAGAAAGACATATTCCTCTACATAAACAGCCCAGGCGGCAGTGTGTATGACGCCCTGGCGATATACGACACCATGCACTACATAGCCAACGACGTGCAGACGTTTGGCATTGGCGTACAAGCCTCTGCGGCTGCATTTCTTCTGAGCAGCGGTACAAAAGGCAAACGATACTTGCTACCAAATGCTACTGTCATGATTCATCAACCATCGAGTGGTACGCGCGGAAAAGTAACCGACCAAGAAATCGACCTCCGTGAATCGCTCCGCGTGAAAAAACTGCTCGAGGAAATAATGGCAAATAACACCGGCCAAAAGCTAGAAAAAGTCCACGAAGACATGGAGCGCGACCGCTGGATGACCGCCCCGGAGGCCGCCAAATACGGTCTGGTCGACAAGGTTCTTGCGGGTATTCCAAAACAATAGTCGCCAGAGAAATTACAACGTATAATGCTGGGCATGTGGTTTCCTTTAGCGTTGTTGGCGCTGTGCATGTTGGTCGTTCGGCGTTCGGTAGAAAAGGGTCTTACCAAGAACATCGATAGCTTGGCTCTGACGTGGATGCAGCAGGCTTTTGCGTTACCGTTTATTGCTGTAAGTCTTGTACTCATGCCATTTTACTGGCCATCGGAGCTTTCTGGGCAGTTTTGGTTTTGGACTAGTCTATATGTGGTGTGCGGGGCGCTAGATTTATTTTTGTACTTTAAAGCGCTCAGCCTTGCCGATATATCTCATGTTGCTCCGCTCATTTCGCTGACCGGAATAGGTGTGATTGCTGGCTCAGTGGTTATTTTGCACCAGCAGCCTACTATAGTCGGCATAACGGGCGCCGTGCTGATAGTTATTGGTGCGACGGTTGTTCATAGGGATAAACAAAAACATACCCAAGTTCGACGTCAAAATACCGTGGCATTCTGGCTCATACTGGGTGTGGTTGTCCTGCGAGCAGTGTATGGAAATATCGAACTGTTCCCCTTGCGCGAAGCGAGTGCGACGACGTTTAATCTGTATTCTTCGCTACTAACGGTACCGTTGCTGCTCATGCTCGCAGTACTATTGAAAGCCCGGACGGCAAAAACATACTGGAAGGCAACCTATAAAAATATTAAATTGTACCTTTGGCCCCTACTTTTTGTCGGACTGACCTACACGGTGAACCTAACTGCAACATATCAGGCAAAACTACTAGCTCCTACGGCGGGCTATGTTACTTCGGTAAAAAGTGCTCAGGTAGTACCAATGATGTTTATCGGCGCCTGGCTATTCCGCGAGAAAGTCACAAAACTACAATGGTATGGGGTTGGACTCATCAGTGTTGGTTTGCTGCTACTGAGTTTTGGATAATGGCTTCAGAGTGTAATTCAGCGTATGAGCGAAGACGAATTCTCAAAACTATTTCGGTATGTTAGTGAAAAATTTGAGACCGTCAATCGCAAGCTTGACGAGAAAGCATCGCAGTATAGTCTTGATTCACTCACAAATGCAATCGATAGTTTCATAAAACGTCTTGATAGCCATGACGCAAATATGGCCGCGCGCGATAGTCAATTTGAGCGATTACTAGAATGGGCTCGCATGGTTTCAGTAAAGACCGGCATCCCATTCAAAAATCTGTGAGGTTTATCACTGCAAACTATTGACTCTAAGCGGACAACTCTGTACGCTATAGGGTAAGAAGTAGTGTAAGTTGGGCTGTGCTGGCTTAGGCGCCAAACCAGTTAAGCACCAAAACCTCCCACTTAGGTAGCTTCACGAAAAGTAGTTGGTTGGTAGTAGTCAACAGGTAGGGCTGTGGACGGTAGTAACCAATGAACACGTCGTATGTGTGCGAAGTGACGTCGCACTGTTATTACTAATGCTTGGAGTTAGCCGACCTTACCACTAACTGCAAGCTACTAACCACTACTCTTAAAGGAGCTCACGCGCGTATGGCAAAAGCATTAACTGCTACCAAAACAACACGCGTCTATCTTACAGATGACAGCCAAGACACAAGTCTCGCGCTGCCAAACTTGGTAGACCATCAAAATAAGTCATTTCAATGGTTGGTAGACGAAGGCCTTGGTGAACTGCTGGCCGAAATCAGCCCAGTCGATGACTACACGGGCACAAAGTTGAGCCTTGTTTTCAAACAGTATCATTTTGAAGATCCAAAGCTCAGTGAAGCCGAAGCCCGTGAAAACAACGTGAGCTACGAAGCTCCTCTGAAGGCCACTGTGGAGCTAACAAACAAAGTCACTGGTGAAGTCAAAGAGCAAGAAATTTACCTCGGTGATTACCCGTGGATGACGCGCCGCGGAACGTTCATTATCAACGGTGCCGAACGTGTTGTAGTGAGCCAGCTGATTCGCTCAGCTGGTGTTTTTTATACCGCGGAACTCCATGGTACACGCAGTCTGTATAGCGCTAAGGTTATTCCTGGTCGTGGTGCGTGGCTCGAATTTGAGACGGCAGCAAATGGTGCCCTGTACGTCAAAATTGACCGCAAGCGCAAAATTCCGGTTACCACGCTGCTACGCGCACTTGGTATGACCGAGGCCAGCATGAAAGAGGCATTCAAACATGTCGACCAAGCCAAGGACAGCTTCTTGCAGTCGACGCTCGACAAAGACCCAAGCAAGGGTCACGCCGAAGCACTCATAGAAGTGTATCGCCGCCTCCGACCGGGTGATCTCGCTACGGTAGATAACGCCCGTAGCCTACTTGAGAACATGTTCTACAACTTTAAGCGTTTTGACTTTTCGCGCGTCGGCCGCTACAAAATCAATCAGCGGCTCGGGCTTGATGTGGCAAACACGGCCGAGAACCGGATTATGCGCCTCGAAGACCTCGTTGCCATAGTCGCGGAACTTATCCGCATGAATGTAACGCAAGAGCCGGGTGATGATATTGACTCCCTCAGCAACCGCCGCATAAAGATGGTAGGCGAGCTGGTGCAGCGCCAATTCCGCATTGGCCTCCTACGCATGGTTCGCAACACCCAAGACCGTATGTCTATGAGCGAAATTGAAACCGTACAACCCGGTCAGCTCATAAACGCACGGCCAGTCGTGGCTGCGGTACGCGAGTTCTTTGCCAGTTCACAGCTCAGTCAGTTCATGGACCAGATTAACCCACTAAGTGAGCTGGCACACAAACGACGCCTCAGCTCGATGGGTCCGGGTGGACTCAGTCGAGAGCGCGCTGGGTTTGAAGTGCGCGACGCCCATGCCACTCACTACGGGCGCATTTGTGCCGTAGAAACACCAGAAGGTGCCAACGTGGGTCTGGTTCTTAACCTCGCCAACTTTGCCCGTATAAATGACTATGGTTTCATAGAAACTCCCTACCGTAAGGTGGTAAAGGGTAAGGTTACCGACGAAATTGTGTACCTGGACGCCGCAGCCGAAGAACAGGCTGTGATTGCTGGTGCCGGGGTGCCAACCGATAAAAATGGCAAATTTGTGGAGGAACGCGTCAGCGCTCGCGCTGGACTAAAATCTGCAACGGTCGACCGCGATGACGTCACTCATGTCGATGCCGCACAGAACCAGATTATCGGCTCAAGTGCTGGACTGATTCCGTTTATTGAAAAAAACTATGTCTACAGGGCGCTCATGGGTAGTAACCAACAGCGTCAGGCGGTTCCATTGATAGCTCCCGAAAGCCCTATCGTGGGTACCGGTGTTGAGACAGCGGCCGCCGAGAACACCGGCCAGTTGGTTGTCGCAGAAGCAAGCGGAGAGGTACTGAAGGCAAACGCTGATCAAGTTGTCGTCAAATATAAAGACGGCAACGTTACTTACGAACCAATGCACTTCGTGAGGAGCAATGAAGGCACCAGCATTAACCAGCATGTTGTGGTGAGCACGGGCGATAAGGTAAAGGCCGGAGACGTACTGATAGAAGGTATGAGTGTTCAAGGTGGCGAATTGGCACTCGGCAAAGATTTGATGGTGGCATTTATGCCCTG
Organism: Saccharimonadales bacterium (SeqCode); assembly: GCA_049661165.1. GTDB lineage: Bacteria > Patescibacteriota > Saccharimonadia > Saccharimonadales > UBA4665 > JAGXIT01. Next base: position 15,517 of record JBASZU010000136.1, on the reverse strand, counting down.
GGCTGGGTATAACTTCGAAGATGCCATCATCATCAGCCGCAAACTCGTCGAAGACGACACTTTAACCAGCATACACATCGTGGATTACATGATTGAGGTTCGCGAAACCAAGCTTGGCCCAGAGATCGTGACCCGCGACATCCCGAACGTTTCGGAGGACGCACTGAGACACCTGGACGATGATGGTATTGTCCGCATAGGTGCCGAGGTTCACCCTGGTGATATCCTTGTTGGAAAGATTACGCCAAAAGGTGAGCAAGAACTGAGCAGCGAGGAGCGACTACTACGCGCTATATTCGGTGAAAAGGCTAAGGAAGTCCGTGATACCTCCCAGCGCATGAGTAATGGCAAGCACGGCAAAGTTGTTGGCGTGAAAGTATTCAGTCGTGAAAACGGTCATGAGTTGAAAGCTGGTGTGCTTATGCAGATTCAGGTCTTCGTGGCTCAAATGCGTAAGATTAGCGTTGGCGACAAACTTGGTGGCCGTCACGGAAACAAGGGCGTGATTGCGCGTATTCTGCCAATTGAAGACATGCCATTCATGGAGGATGGAACTCCTGTAGATATTGTGCTGAACCCGCTCGGTGTGCCGAGTCGTATGAACATCGGTCAGCTGTTTGAAACGCACCTTGGTATGGCCGCTCGCGCCCTTGGCATGAAAGTTGCTAGCCCAAGCTTCAATGGTGTCCCGATGGACAAAATAAAAAGCATGCTCGTTGAAGCAGGCTTTCCAGAAGACGGCAAACAGCAACTGTACGATGGCCGCACCGGTGGTGCATTCAAAGAACGCACGACCGTAGGCAGTATGTATATGATCAAGCTCAACCATATGGTTGCAGATAAAATACACGCTCGCTCAACCGGTCCATACACAATGGTTACCCAGCAGCCGCTGGGAGGAAAGGCTCAAAACGGCGGTCAGCGGTTTGGGGAAATGGAGGTGTGGGCACTTGAAGCATATGGTGCAGCCAATACACTTCAAGAAATGCTTACCATCAAATCTGATGACGTCTACGGGCGTAGTAAGGCTTATGAAGCAATCATCAAGAAGACTGAGATTGTCGGGCCTAAGGTACCTGAAAGCTTCAACGTGCTCGTGAAAGAGCTACAAGGCTTGGGTCTGAAAGTTGACCTCGTTGCATCTGACCAGCTGATAGACGCAGAGGCTGTTCTCGCGACTAATATTCACGAGGAAGCAACACATCCGGCCAAGGTTGAGGCTCCTACTTCGGCTATTTCTGACATCGATGTCACAAGTGAAGAAGCCGCCAGCGAAGGATTTGAGTTTGAAGACAGCGAGGGTAATTTTATCGAAGAAGAGTTTTCTGATGATACAACCTTAGTTGCCGCCACCACAGACGATGATATTACGGACGATGAAGGGGAGGAGGTCTAAGATGAGACGCTATTCATACGGCACAAATATTGCAGATTTTGACGCAGTGCGTCTTGCTGTCGCAAGCAGCAAAGATATCGAAGATTGGAGCTACGGCGAAGTTCTGAAGCCCGAAACCATCAACTATCGTACCCAAAAACCAGAACGTGACGGTCTATTCTGCGAACGAATTTTTGGTCCGGTAAAGGACATAAATCCGCACGACGCTAAATACAAAGGTGTTCGCTCTCGGGAAGCCGCTGTCGATAAGAACGGTGAACTTGTCACGCGCAGCATTGTCCGACGTGAACGGATGGGTCATATTACTCTCGCCGTTCCGGTGGCGCACATATGGTTCTTGCGTGGCACACCAAGTGCAGTCGGCCTGCTCCTGGGCATGACAGTCAAGAGCTTGGAGCGCGTAGCATACTTTGCCGCCTACATTGTAAAGTCGGTAAACGAAGCATTGCGCGACCAGTACCGTTTAGACAAAGAGGCCGAATGGCAAGCAGCCCAGCAGGCCATAAAACTTCGTTATGAAAAGGAAGCAGAAGCACTTACTGGCGAAGCGAGTGCCGATCTAAAAGCTTTGGCAGAAGCACAAACGAAAGAACTAGAGGCGTTGGACAAGGATTGGGAACTGCTTAAGTCTCAGCTCGATAGTTTGGTTAAGCTAGGCCTCATGAACGAAACTGATTACCGCAACTTGCCAAGAGAACTTCGCGATATGATTTCTGTTGGTATGGGTGGCGCCGCGCTGCGTGACCTGCTTGAGGAAATTGATTTATTGCAGCTCATTGCCAACCTAACAACAGAAGCCGAAGAAGCCAAAGGCCAGCGCAAGAAGAAGCTCATGAAGCGACTGCGTTTGCTCGAAAGCATGGAGCGTGCCGGCATAAAGCCAGAAAGCATGTGTCTCAGCGTTCTGCCTGTCATCCCTCCAGACCTACGCCCGATGGTACAACTAACCGGTGGACGTTTTGCAACAAGTGACCTCAACGACCTTTATCGCCGCGTCATCAACCGCAATAACCGTCTCAAGAAGCTCATTGAACTTAACGCGCCAGAAGTTATTCGCCGCAATGAACAGCGCATGCTTCAGGAGGCTGTCGATGCCCTCATCGACAACAACAATGCTCGTTCTGGTCGCGCCGTGGCCGCTACAGGACAACGTCGACGCCTTAAGAGCTTGAGTGATATGCTGAAAGGGAAGCAGGGACGATTCCGTCAGAATCTACTTGGTAAGCGTGTTGACTACTCTGGCCGTTCAGTTATTGTGGCTGGCCCAGAACTGAAAATAAATCAATGTGGATTACCAAAGATGATGGCACTAGAACTATTTAAGCCATTTGTGATTGGGGAGCTTATTTTCCGAGAGCAAGCTCATAATATTCGCTCAGCAACCCGTATGATAGAAACGGGTGAAACCGAAGTCTGGGATGCTCTAGACGAAGTTATTACCGGCAAGTATGTACTTCTCAACCGCGCACCATCTCTGCACCGCTTGAGTATTCAGGCTTTCCAGCCGGTTCTCATTGAGGGGCGAGCCATCCAGCTTCACCCACTCGTTTGTAAAGGGTTTAACGCCGACTTCGATGGTGACCAGATGGCAGTGCACTTGCCATTGTCTGATGCAGCACAAGCTGAAGCGCGCGACATTATGTCGGCAAATCGCAATCTTCTGAAACCGGCTGATGGTTCGCCCATCTTACATATTGAGCAAGATATTGTGCTTGGTTGCTACTACCTGACCTATGAGCGTCCAGGTGTCAAAGCTGCCGCCAAGGCCTACTCAAGTCTCAACGAAGCTTCGATGGCGTTTGATGCAGGAGTCATCAAACTGCAAACGCTCATCACCGTTGATTTCCGTGGTGCTGTTCGTGAAACCACCCTTGGACGACTGTATTTCAACGAAATCTTCCCCGAAGGATTTGCGTATCAAGATGAACCGATGACCAAAAAGCGACTTCAAAAGGTCATGGCTGCCGTCTACAAGCAGTATGGTCAGGAAAAAACCGCTGAGATTGCCGACAACCTGAAAGACCTCGGTTTCCGCTATGCGACGCTTTCAGGGCTGAGTATGGGCATGGGTGACTTTGAACCAATTACCGGCCTCGCTGGAGTTATGAGTGAGGGTGAAACACGCAGCGCAGGCATATCAGACCAGTTTGAGCAGGGCTTCATTACTGACGATGAACGACATCGTCTCACTATCGAGAACTGGACCAAAATAGATACGCGCGTTCAGAACATGCTATCCGAGCAAATGAAAGACCAGGATGGATCCATGGCTATCGCTATTACCTCTGGTGCTCGTGGTAACATTTCACAAATGAAAATGTCTGTCGGTATGCTCGGCGTCTTTCAGGACGCTGCTGGCAATGTCATAGAACTTCCAGTCAAGGCTGGTTATATGCAGGGCTTAACACCACTCGAGTATTTCACCGGTACTCGAGGTACTCGTAAGGCTGTCATTGACATTGCCCTCAAAACCGCTGATGCCGGCTACTTAACGCGTCGCTTGGTTGATGTGTCGCAAGACGTCTTTACTATTGATGATGATAGTGACGATGCTTCAGACCCTGGTTTTGCGCTGCTTCGTGCCGACGCTGCTGCCATAGGTGTTACCTATGCCTCTCGCCTCGAGGGACGCTACGCGGCTGAAGACGTCAAAGGCCATATCAAAGCCGGTGAGCTTTTCAGTAAAGATACTGCCGAAGCCATCGATGCCGATGCTACGCTCGACGGGGTCAAGATCCGAAGTGCTCTCAGCGCAACATCGGTGCATGGTGTGCCCCAGAAGAGCTACGGTCTCGACCCAGCTACCGGTAACCTCGTGACAAGCCACAATCCTATCGGAGTTATCGCGGCACAAAGTATCGGCGAACCTGGCACACAGCTTTCGCTCGACTCAAAACACCGTTCTGGTGCCGTAGTTGCTGACGATACCGCACAGGGCTTGAGCCGTGTCGAAGAGTTGTTCGAAGCGCGTTCTCCAAAAGGTCAGGCCTATCTTGCAGATATCAGCGGAGTCGCAAACACCTGGGAAGAGGGTGACCACTATGTTGTCCAGGTAACTGCCGACGACAAAGAAAAGCTTGAACTATTACTGGAGGGTCGGACGGCGAAAATTGCCAGTGGCAGCGATGTCGCGATAGGCGATGTTCTAGCAAGTATGGATGATGGTGCCGAGCCGCTCATTTCTCCAATGGCTGGTAAGGCTGAACTTACAGACAAATCCGTTGTCATTGTGCCGACCAGCAAGAGTCTGGTTCGCTACGAAATTCCTGGCTTCAAACAGCTACTCGTCAAGGATGGTGATGCCGTAGTCGCCGGCCAGCGTCTGACAAACGGTTCGATTAACCTGCATGACCTCATGCGACTTCAGGGAGTCGAACCTACCCAGCGCTACATCATGAACGAAATCCTCGGTATTTTTGCCGGACAGGGTCAGAACATTAGTGATAAGCACCTTGAAATCATCGTGCGCCAAATGTTTAGCCGAGTCCAGATAGAAGACGCAGGAGATAGCGAGTTCGTTACTGGCGATGTTGTGAGCAAGCTAGCAGTTGCCGAAGCAAACGCCACACTTGTCGCAGACGGTAAACAGCCAGCAAAGGTCAACCAACTGCTCCTCGGCATCACCAAAGCATCGCTTTCAACCGATTCCTTCCTGAGTGCTGCCAGCTTCCAGGACACCACCCGCGTCCTCATTGGTGCTGCCACCAGCGGTCGCATAGACAAACTGTTTGGCTTGAAAGAGAATGTCATATTAGGTCGCAAGATACCCGTTGGTACGGGCTATGGCGCTAGTAATGCTCTAGACGAAGGCGACGACGTTTACGAGGCACCGCTCTACCACAACGACCAAATCTTCCGCAACGAAGGCTAGTTCTCTAGGGCAAAGTAACGTAGGACAGAGAGCAGAGTTCGCAGATTCTAGGCAACTCTGCTCTCTGCTACTATCTGGCATAGTCGGGGAATACAAACACGTTTTAACGGCAGGGCAACGATTCTTCCCCTTAGCGAACGAAGTGAAACCATATCTGGAAAATTATTTTCCCAGACAGAAATACTCGGCGTACCATGGGGTTATATTGGGTATTTTTGTTGATTTAGTAATTGCCACATGAGAATATGTGACAATGGGAACATGGGGTGCCAGAGTTTATGAAGACGATACCGCTCTTGATGTGAGGGGCGAGTTTCTAGAAAGATATGCTACATATTCGGCGCCAAGGGCCGAAGACATAAGTCATATTGAAAAGGAAGTATATAGTTATTTTGCCGAAGATGATGATGGGCGTGATATCGTCACTCTAGCTCTGTGCTGTATTGAACTAGAGACAGGAACTCTCACTGCTAGTATCAAGGATCGAACACTTAAAGTAATCACCGATAATCGTGACATTTCTCGCTGGCAAGACGCTGGTTCAGAAGACATAAAGAAGCGCAAACACGAACTGACACTTATTCGGAAATACATAGAAAAATATGATGGCACACCGGTGAAACGGAAGTCTTGGGTGGAGTTGCAGAAAGACGATGCTAATGTGGGTAAATCTCCGACTAAGGATGCATCATCTGTGCTCGGGAATAAGCTGGATGATGTCAGCTGGCACATGGTAAACGATCCGCCGAAAGGTGTCTCTGATGACAAATTTGAACGGTACGCTGCGGCGCACATCGCTGCATTCCTGTATTGGCTCTACACTCGAGGTTACCATGTGATAAGTGACGAATGGCCGGCTGTTGACGCAGCTTCATTACGCAGTGGGAAACAATCACCGATTGACTTGTTACTCGAAGGTGATGGAAAACTGTTCTCGGGTGAGGCCGTCGAAGAAGCATTGCCGTTTACAGAGGCATACTATCCTGGTGGTCGTTCTAGTTATATGAATGACTTCTATTCGCTGCTTGGCGATGGAAATGATCCGTATTCTTTTGAGCCCAACACTGAACAATACGAAAAGGTCGCAAAACAGATAGATGTCCGTCTTACTGAATATAAAAAGAAGCCGTATGTATCGAGTTTATCGTTGCGCAACAGGCTGATAGTCAAGTCAGTCGGGCTGATAGCCGCAGGCATCGTACTGATAGCTGTTTCAATCTACATCCGTTACAAAAATATTCTATAACCATACATGCAACGAGGTGAAACTGTATCTGGGAAATCATCATCCCAGACGAAATTGCTCCGTAGCAGCACTAATCGCGCGGTTGTTAATCTTGCTCTCAAGCACTGCGGAACGCTCTGCCCATGCCGTGATGAACGGTATTCCCTATGGCTTAACCGTTGATTCTGTATCCGACACACCATCGGCTGACAGCAATAGGCACTTCGTACCAGCGTAAGCTTTTTTTACATCGGGAGTAGAGTATTCTGAACAGCCAAGTTGTATCTGGGTTCCTCTAAAAAAGTGCCAGTTGCCATCTGGTGTTTGATAAAAAAGCCCTACTGCCCCCGTTGGATTGGCCTCTGTGTAAATAGCGGCTTCAGCCGTTTTATAGCCCGCAGTCTGGCTGTTAGCCACCTTCGGATAACCGAGCCTGCTATCATCGGTAAGATCTTTACTATATATGCTATCTGCTCGATAAGAATCGTAGAATGGTTTTTGTAATTTTGCGGTCGCTACATATGATTCTTTCTGTGCACACGCCACGTACAGTTCATGCAAAGATTCCACAGTGTCTTCGTAGTAGTTTATCCCGCAGAATACAGTGTCATTCTCGTACTTTACAAGTGGGTAATACGGATCTTTGACCTGCTGTGCTGATTTTTGAAATCCCTGCGAGGCTAGATATGAGGCAATTGATTCGGCAGTTGCTTTCAGTTCAGACTTCGGTTTTTTATAGATGATACTTGCTGTGTCCTCGACGCGTGCAATCGCATAAAAATCATACCCTTTTACCATGTAGTCCGGAGCGCGCTCTTCAGAGGAGGTTTCACCACCCTTAACAGATGTTTGAAGCTGGCTCAGCAGATTCGCGGGCGTAGAAATTTCAGCTTCCGGGCTTTTTGATGTATTTTTGCTTGTTACCGAAGGCGTCTTTGTCGTATCATTCTTTTTATCTGTTGACCGAGACAGTACCGACGCTATGTATGCGCCGGCAAGCAAAACTGCTAGCACCATGATTACCCAAAGCCATGCTTTCGATTTGGGAGCGCGTGAAGGGCTGATTGTGTTTGTTATGGGATGTGATTCTATCGGCTCTTCGAGGACATGGTTTAAGGGTGGCGTCTGTTGGCCATTGCTGTTACTGTTAGTTTCGTTTTGATCTGGCATGGTCCCTCCTTGTTTGGATATCTACTTGAATTATACTTGAATTATACTCGACTTACCCAAAACCCCAAGCTAGCCTAAAGTATTCGCTGTAATTCAAGAACAAAAAAGGAGGAAATTCGGCAAAGTTAGTTGCCTACGACTACGTCCGAATTTTGCTCAATGGGATGGATAACTCCATTAGCTTGTAGTTGCATGCCTGACTCACACTCACTCCTATGTCATCCCGACCCCCGTTTCAAGTACGGGTTAAACTCCGTGGAGGGAACTCGTTAGGCGTACATCACACGGGATCATTCGGCGGGGTTTACACTGTATTCATTTCAGTGCTGAAGATGACATTCAAAAAGTGTGGGTCAGGTTGCATGCTGGCTTGGTATCTGTTACTATAGGATAGTTATATCAAATTCGAGCCTCCGCGGTTCACGCGGGTTTGGCGGGAGAGGAGATATGTTTTGCTTGGGTACAAGTAATCCCGGGTGAAACTCTCTTCGGTAATATATTCATCCCAGGTGAAATCCTGGAGAAAGGGGCATAATTTGCCTACTATCAATCAATTGGTACGCAAACCACGCGTGAAGGTGACAACTAAATCAAAGTCGCCTGCGCTCATGCGCGTCACCAATAATCTCAAAACAAAACACTATGAGAAAGCTGCGCCATTTAAGCGCGGCGTGTGCGTAAAAGTTACCACCAAAACACCAAAGAAACCAAACTCAGCCCTCCGCAAGGTCGCCCGCGTGCGGCTAGGCAATGGCTATGAAGTGTGGGCCTACATTGGCGGTGAAGGCCACAACCTGCAGGAACACGCCGTCGTTATGATTCGTGGTGGTCGCGTCAAGGACCTGCCAGGTGTGCGCTACCACATTGTGCGCGGCACACTTGACCTTCAAGGCGTCCAGAACCGCAAACAGGGCCGCAGCAAATACGGTGCCAAGAAGGAGAGCAAATAATGAAATATCTTGAGTCGAAAATAATGTCTCTCGGTGTTGGTCTTTCGGCATACGGGGCATATGATAAAACAAAACTCGGTTCGTATGCCATCATATTTATCGTTGCTGGTATCTTTTTGGTGTCGATGTCCAAGGAAATTGCTGAGTATACCCAGAAAGGAAACAAATAATGCCTAGGAAAGTTACCGCCTCGCTTGTTCGAGACATACCAGCTGACCGCATGTACGCTAGCGTACCGGTGCAGCGACTTATAAACCGCGTTATGCGCGACGGCAAAAAGCAAGTTGCCGAACGCCTGGTATACACCGGCATGGAAACCGCTGCCAAGAAACTAAAGGTAGATAACCCACTCGAAGTTTTCGAGCAAGCTTTTGCTAATATCCGCCCCAATGTGGAGACTCGTTCTCGCCGCGTGGGTGGTGCCAACTACCAGATTCCGTTTGAAGTGAAAGGGCAGCGCCAAAACCACCTTACCACCATGTGGTTCGTACAAGCTGCCCGCGCTCGCAAAGGTATGAGCATGGCCGACCGGATTGCGGCCGAGCTTATGGATGCCTACAACAACCAAGGTGCCGCCGTAAAGAAACGTGAAGACACGCACCGTATGGCCGAAGCTAACCGCGCATTCGCGCACTTTGCGAGAGGCTAAAGCCGCAAAGAAATAAGGAGTAAGAGATAAGAGTCAAGAAATGGCTGTCAATAATTTCAAAGACTTGATTGCTTGGCAAAAATCTCATCTCCTGGTGCTGGAAATATATACAGCAACAAGCACTTTTCCAAAGTCGGAGCAATTTGGCTTAACGAATCAACTTCGTAGAGCAGCGGTCTCGATTGTTTCAAATATTGCCGAAGGTTTTGGCCGTCGGACTGTAGCAGATAGAACGCACTTTTACGATATGGCACGAGCATCATTGCATGAAGTTCAAGCTCAGCTTATGGTTGCGCGTGATGTTGGTTTTATGCAAGACAAAGTACATGAGAAAATCGATACATTCAGCATAGAATGCCATAAAATATTGACAGGCTTAATTAATAAAACAAATGGTACGAAATAAGATCTTATCTCTTATCTCTTACCTCTTAACTCTAAGGAGTTTATATGGCAGATAAAAAAGTTTTGATGAAAGACATTCGCAATATGGGCATTATTGCTCACATCGATGCGGGTAAAACAACCACGACCGAAGGTATTTTGTACCGCACCGGTCTGAAACACAAAATCGGTGCCGTTCACGAAGGTGAAACCACCACCGACTGGATGGCGCAAGAACGCGAACGCGGTATTACCATTGTGTCCGCTGCAGTGACGTGTTTCTGGAAGGGCAAGCAAATCAACATTATCGATACGCCCGGTCACATCGACTTCACCGCCGAGGTGGAGCGTTCGCTTCGTGTGCTCGACGGTGCCTGCGTAGTGTTCGACGGCAAAATGGGCGTGGAAAGTCAGAGCGAAACCGTGTGGCGCCAGGCCGACAAATACGGTGTGCCGCGCATTTGCTTCATCAACAAAATCAACCAAACCGGCGGTGACTTCTATAAGAGTCTCGATAGTATACATCACCGCCTGAGCAAACGGGCCTTCCCGGTGCATTTGCCAATTGGGTTTGAACAGAGCATCAACGGCGTAGTTGACCTTGTCACCATGAAGTCATACACCTACACCGAGTTCCACGACCACGAACTCACGGAGGGCGAAATCCCAGCCGACATGCTTGACCAGGTAAAGAAATACCGAAGCCTGCTCATAGAAAACGCCGTGGCAGAAGACGAAGCCATGCTCGAAAAGTACTTCGAAGTGGGTGAAGACGGCCTGAGCGTTGAGGAAATCAAGCAGGCCATTCGTACCGCCGTGTTAAGCGGTAAGTTCTACGCCGTTACCGGTGGTGATGGTCGCGGTGTTATCGTAGAAAAAGTGCTCGACATGGTAAACGACTACCTACCGGCACCAGACGACCGCAGCAATGCCTGGGGCGTCCACCCGAAGACGGGTGACGAAATCGAGCGCAAGCACGATACCAGCGAACCACTGGCAGGGCTTGCTTTCAAAATCACGACCGATCCATTTGTGGGCAAGCTGGCGTACTTCCGTGTATACTCGGGTACGTTGCAAGCTGGTTCGTATGTGCTAAATAGTTCAACCGGTGAAAAAGAACGCGTTGGGCGTATTGTGCGTATGCAGGCAGACAAGCGTGAAGATGTGACCGAAGTCGTCGCGGGCGACATTGCCGCCATTGTTGGCCTGAAAGGTACAACCACGGGTAACACGCTGTGTGACCCAGCGCATCCCATCCAGCTCGAAAACATTACCTTCCCAGAACCGCCGGTGTCTATCGCTATCGAGCCAAAGACCAAGGCCGACCAAGAAAAAATGAGCCTAGCGCTTCAAAGACTGGCCGAAGAAGACCCAACCTTCCGTGTGCGGGTAGATGACGAAACGGGTCAGACCATCATCTCTGGTATGGGCGAGCTGCACCTCGAAATCTTGGTTGACCGCATGAAACGCGAGTTTAACGTCGAAGCAAACATCGGTCAACCTCAGGTTGCCTACCGTGAAACCATTCGTAAAGATGCGGTTGAAGCGCAGGGCAAGTTTGTCCGCCAAAGTGGTGGCCGCGGTCAGTACGGTGACGTCTGGTTGCGTCTTAGCCAGAACGAACAAGGGGCTGGTTTTGAGTTCATCAACTCTATCAAGGGTGGTGTGGTTCCAAGCGAATACATCCCCGCAGTCCGCAAGGGCATAGAAGAAGCTATGAGCAACGGCGTTATTGCCGGCTATCCAGTCGTAGACGTAAAAGTTGAGCTGTACGATGGTAGCTACCACGAAGTTGACTCCAACGAAATGGCCTTCAGTATTGCCGGTTCCATGGGCTTCCAAGACGGCTTTAAAAAGGCCGGTCCGGTACTGCTCGAGCCTGTCATGAAGGTTGTAGTTGTCACGCCCGAGGAATTCATGGGTGACGTTATAGGCGATCTAAACAGCAAGCGTGGTCGGATTGAGTCTATGGAAGACCTTTCGTCTGGGATTAAGGAAATAACGGCGTTCGTTCCACTTGGAGAGATGTTTGGCTACACGACCAACCTCCGAAGCATGAGCCAGGGTCGCGCCAGCAGTAGCATGGAGCTCGACCACTACGCCGACGTTCCAAACAACGTCGCCGACGCTATCATCGCCAAGAACAGCAAATAGGTGTAAACTAAAGCTACGATGAGTAAAAAACCGACTGATCTAGATGATGTGGTGAACGTTATCTCGGATTTGACCGAGTTGTTTTCGACGCGCTTCGATAAAATGGATCAGCGCTTCGACAAAATGGATGAACGCTTCGACAAAATGGACGAGCGCTTCGACAAAATGGACGAGCGCTTCGACAAAATGGATGAACGCTTCGACAAAATGGATGAACGCATCAACAGCATCGATATGCGCCTGTTTAGCGTTGAGCAGAAGCTACTGGAGCATGACGTACAATTCGCAAAAATCAATGAACGTATCGACCATCTCTACAGTGTGCTAGACAGTCACATGAAGCGGATTGAGGATATCGTGGCTGACAATATTGCGCGTGATGCCCAGCAGGCGCGCATGGAAAAGTGGATTTTCCAAATTGCCGATAAACTTGACCTAAAACTGAATTACGAATAGGCATCGTTTTACTTGATTTTAGCTCATAGTGTACTGTACAATTACAGAGTATCTCGCGTGAGGGCGTTGCTGTAGTACGTTACAGCAATATGGACCGCGTGAACGCCTATCAATTTAATAACCTAATATAATAAAGAAAGGATTCGCTGGCTCCCCGATAAGGGAAAAAGAGCAGCCCGAGCAAAAATCACATTTTTGCCCGGAGCGATGAGAAAAAACCGCAGTTTTTGTCTCATTACAGCGAAGCGTCAATTTATGGCAGGAGTATTTGACCGAACCAAGCCTCACGTCAACGTTGGTACTATGGGCCACGTCGACCACGGCAAAACAACCCTTACTGCAGCTATCACCATGGTGCTAGCCAAAAAACTTCCAAGCGATGTCAACAAGCCAGTCGCCTATGACCAAATCGACAACGCACCAGAAGAAAAAGCTCGTGGTATAACCATCGCAACCTCGCACCAAGAATACGAGAGCGAAAAGCGTCACTACGCGCACGTCGACATGCCGGGTCACGCCGACTACGTCAAGAACATGATTACCGGTGCAGCTCAGGTTGACGGTGCTATCTTGGTGGTGTCTGCAGCTGACGGTCCTATGCCACAAACCCGCGAGCACGTTCTACTTGCTCGTCAGGTGGGCGTACCAAAGATTCTTGTTTTCATGAACAAGATGGATCTCGCCGATGCCGACCTCGTCGAGCTCGTTGAGGAAGAAATCCGCGAACTTCTCGAGAAGAACGGTTTCGACCGCGACTGTCCAATCATCAAGGGTTCTGCAGCCAAGGCTGTGGAAGGCGATGCCGCCAACGAAGACGCTGTCATGGAGCTTGTGAAGGCTATGGACGACTACTTGCCAGAGCCAGTTCGCGACCTCGACAAGCCATTCATTATGCCTATTGAAGACGTATTCTCCATTAAGGGTCGTGGTACTGTTGCGACCGGTCGTGTTGAACAGGGTATTGTCAAAATCAACGACGAAGTTGAAATTGTCGGTATTCGTGCAACACAGAAGAGCGTTGTAACTGGTATTGAGGCCTTCAAAAAGAGCCTAGACCAAGGTCAGGCTGGCGACAACGCTGGTGTACTACTTCGCGGTATCGAACGCGACGACATCGAGCGCGGTCAGGTGCTTGCCAAGCCCGGAACCATTACACCTCACACCGAGTTTGACGCCGAAGTCTACATCCTCAGCAAAGAAGAAGGTGGCCGACATACGCCATTCTTCAAGGGCTACAAGCCACAGTTCTACTTCCGTACCACGGACGTAACTGGTGAGGTTGAGCTTCCAGCTGACAAAGAAATGGTCATGCCCGGTGACACCGTAACCTTCAAGGTAAAACTGCTTGCACCTATTGCTATGGAGCAGGGTCTACGCTTCGCTATCCGCGAAGGCGGCCGCACCGTTGGTGCCGGCGTGGTAACCAAGATTACCAAGTAATTTCACCTGGGATTACTTGCCCAACAGAGAAGCGCTCCACCTGGGGCGCTTTTCTTGTGCTTCTTTATCGTGCTACAATACTGCTATGAGTCAAGACGAGTTTAAAAAGCTGTTTCAGTATATCGAAGGGTTTCGAACGGAAGTCAGTCAACAGTTTGAGGCAAACAATCATAAACAAGATGAAACAATTGCTGCTATTGCTGAGCTAGGCGGACATCTTCGCGATTATCATGCAGAGTTGCTCGCATTGAGCAGCAAAGTAGACCGATTGGAGAGATGGATTCAACAGGTTGCTCAAGTAACAGGGGTCCAGCTGCAATATTAGAAACAAAAAGCATTTTTTGATGATACGGCGCTCCACCTGGGGCGCTTTTCCTATATACAAAAACTATCGGTATACTGTGTAACACGCTATGACACACGAAACCAGCAAGGCATTTGTCGACTATTACCAGCTGCTTGGTATTCAGCCAGATGCACTGAACGAAGATATACGTACTGCGTTTGTTCGGCTCGCTAAGCTGCAACACCCTGACACTGGCGGCTCGCTGGAAGACATGCAGGACCTAAACAAAGCATATTCGACGCTACGTGACGGCACCAGCCGCAAGGCATATGACCTTATCCACCAGTTTCACACTGGTACAAGTACGGTTGTATATCGCGAATCGGCTCTGGACGACAAAAGTGGAAGCTCTATTGCGAGCCTGGCCGATGATGAAATTGACGACTTTGTAAACAGTGTCTTTGCCGAATACGCCGCAAAACCGCCGAAAGAACCCTTTCATAAAAAGGCCGCCTCCGCTCTCCGCTTCCGCCGCAGAAAAACCTAAGCCCGGTACAACTTATCTGTGGCAGGCTGTAAGGTATCTTACTGTCATTGTCCGGAACTGGCCTATACTGCTTTCATGCAAGAAATAATCGGAGACGATCCCGGCAGCCCAGATGATGTTTGGGGAGGAAAGCGGCTACACCTAGGGCCATTGTTAGATATCTTTGTCAGCGAAAATGTTATGGGAACCAGCGAGCGTCAGGAGCGGTATATTGCCGCTTTTTTTCATAAACCGGGTGAGACTGTTGACCACCAAATGCTACAGAATTTGCTAGAGCCTGGTTCGGATGTGCCGGACGGTTTGATTGGAGCTGTTGGGCTGTTGCGACTGGTGCGGGGCATGAGTGGACGGCCTAAGGGTACACTTGAAATTTTCGCCAGCGATAAACACGTCAGTCTTTCGGTGCCACCGACTCTGCCATTTGATATTCGGAGTATGCAGGAAAGTAAAATGGCAGTCAGGAGTGTTCTCGAATCACCAAAAGCAAGAGCTATTGGTAGCTCAATCATCGTTGGCGCAGCCGCAGTGGCTGCATTTGCACGCCTAAAAGAAACACGTCAGCAGCGAAAACATAGCGAACCGTCATAACAAAGAACGCTGCTTGGCACAAATGCGCATACATGATATGATTTAGCGGTAAACTAACAGCTTTGACTAAAAGCCGTGCGCGTTCGTCGAAGCCCCGGACTCGATCCGGGGGAATTCGTAAGGTGTTACAAAGCCAAGCCGGGTGAAGCCGGCGGTTTGCAGCAAGGAATGTAGTGCGGATTTTCCTTACTACTTACACCTTACTACTTACTACTAACCTAAAATCCGGAGGATTTTAACCATGGCAGATGCCAAACAACCAGTACCCGGCAAGCAGCGAATTCGTATTCGTTTGAAGGCCTACGACCACAAAATCATTGACCAAGCCGCCAAGCAGATTGTAGATACGGCGCTTCGCACCGGCGCCAGCCTCGCTGGGCCAATCCCGCTGCCCACCCGCA
>JBASZU010000135.1:0-11799 GCA_049661165.1 Saccharimonadales bacterium (SeqCode) | reverse complement strand
ATATGTCGTAAACAATAGGCAGTTCGATTATTCTGAACCAACATGCTTTCTGCGAATTGTAAACACAAAAAAGCTCATGACCATGCTTAGCACAAGCAAAATATATGTCGCGGAAAATACCGAACTTTGTTCGCTCACATAACCAAAAAGTAGCGCTAAAGGAATAATCAGGGCGCGGCCAAATGTACTAGTGGCTGAAACTGCGCTTGCGCGTATATGGGAAGGTAGTAGGTCGTGCAGAACACTGGTGAGGGCAATCGCCAGAGCTACTAACGTGCCAATAACTACAAATTGCAGGAGTGCCACAACAAATAGTTGCTTTACAAATACAAGACCGCATAAGCTCACCACTAAACACGCAACAAGCAACACCATTCGTTTGCGAGAGGCAACGTGGAGATGTTGCGCAAACCAGCCACCAAATCCAATGGCCGCGTACAGCAAAGCCCCCGCGAACCCAAAGAATCCGGTCGGAGCGTTGAGTGCTATGAGCCACAACTGAGCAAACTCAAACATCATGAAAACAACGGTAGATTTTAGTACGAGGGATATGACGACAGGTAGGGCATACCCTCTGCGCGTAACAGCACGAAATGTTTCTCGAACCTGAGTTCTCAGTAGTTGTTGTCCGCGCTTGTGAAGCTGTGGTTCACGGAAAAGCAACAATGCAGTGACAGAGAGGAGTGTGAACGGGATGGAAAGAAAGTACGTTTCCCGCATGCCTAATTTTGTTGCAACGAACGCACTAACGAGCCCACCCAGAACAAGACCTGTACTATCGGCCATCTGTATACGACCGTAGATTTTCCGGTAGAGACCAGGTGATTGTTTTTCCTCTGCCAATGTATCGTATACGATTGATTCATACATGCCGGCATAGCAGGCGTAAAAAACACCCCATAAAATGGCACAAAGCAAGTACAGGCCTATGTCATTACTGACGCCACCAACAAAGGCGGCACCGGCAAGTGCGAAGCTGGCTAGGATTAACACACCCTTCCGGCTCCACCGGTCGGCCAACAGGCCAGACGGCATGTCCGTTAGGAGCATCACTGCCGAATACACCGCTACCATAAGCCCAATATCTGCGTCACTGAACCCAATGCTACGCATAAAAAGCTTCTCTGCGGCGTACCACAGCACAAAACTCTGAAAAAACGCCGCTGCATAAAGTGGCCGTAGTCGCCGAGCTAGGCAACTATGCATTGTTGATTTCCGAGGTTAGATACTTTTTAAAAAATGTAACGGTTGTATTATTGATTGCCCGCAGAGCTTCTGGGTATTTTTGATAACCATGGGTTGTTGCGAATTCTTTGTAGCTGGTGGGCTGTGGGGCAAGCGCGGCCATTTCGCGAATGTCTTCAAGTGACACAGAGCGGTCATGAGTGCCTGCTATGAACAGCGAAGGTATGGCAAGCTTTGGTGCTTCTCGCCGTGCGTGGTAGGACTGGCGGTCCAAGTAAAAGCTGTAGGGCAAGCGAATATCTTGGAAGTGGTCGTTAGAAAACTCCTGCCAGCCGAGCGAGCGCCACGTTTCTTCTTCGCCAGGTTTCATAGTTTTTGGGCCCGACGATGGCTGGCAGCAACAAACTGCCGCAAAGCCCGGGTAACGAACGGCAGACGCGAGCGCTACGAAGCCACCCATGCTGTGACCCCATAGTCCGATTTGGCTGTTATCTATACCCGGGATATTTTTTGCATACTTCAATACATCAGCTACGGCTGCAATGTAATTCGTCATTGTGTAATCATGTTCAAACGTTCCTTCACTCTCGCCCGACCCCGGTGCATCGAACCGTAGCGCCGCAATCCCGTGTGCCGCTAAATCTTCTGCAAGCGTCTCAATATGTTTTTCTTCCTTCCACCCCGTAAACCCATGCAGCAAAATCACCAAGGGGTTGTTGGTAGTGTTTGGCGTATGTAGTATACCGGCGAGCATCAAGCCGGACTGCGTCGCTATTTGAAGGCGTGTTTCCATAGCACTCAGTATACAGAGTAGTTACAATAGTATTCATGACAAAGCATTTGCTTGCGACCGGAATCTTAACCATTGCCGCCACCCTTATTTCGGTCCTTAGTCAGGCGGTACGAAATGAACGGATTAGTTTTAGTATGCATGCGGCGCAGAGCTTTCGGACGTATCTCATGTTTGCTATTGGGCTGACTACGGCGGCCGCCTGTTGGGGTGTGTGGATGGCGGGGTGGTTTATGCCGCAGTTTCACCCGGGATTGGTTTTTACATCTGTATTTTTCACCGCACTTGGGCTTATGCTCGTCGCGGCTTGGGTGCGCTGGGAAAGAGGCACGAAAGGGAAGGTTCACGACCGTGCCGCCTACTCCATGGCGTATCTCATGCCCATTTTGCCAGCAGCACTTGTTCTAAACGCGCACATTTCTACTGCTTCCCGGTATATCTGTGGCGGAGTGCTTGTAGCGCAAATCACCCTGCTCTATCTGCTCATTTTTGTGCCTATTCTGCGCCACCATTTTCTACGCTTCCAGCTCGCGTACATTGCCCTTACATTTGCCACACTTCTTAGCGCCACATACGTGAGATAATACTTGTATGAACGGACTAACTCGAACAGCAGTATCAGCAACGCTCCACTGTCTGACGGGTTGTGCCATAGGGGAGGTAGTGGGCATGGTAGTGGGCAATGCGCTGGATTTACACGGCACCGTGACGATTATTCTTTCAGTCGGGCTGGCATTTTTGTTTGGCTATGGTCTTAGTATGTTGCCGCTTTTGCGGCATGGGTTTCACTTTCAACAGGCTATGAAAGTTGCGTTTGCGGCAGATACCGCGTCTATCACCACGATGGAGTTCGCCGATAACATCTTTATGCTGGCGGTGCCTGGCGCTATGACAGCCGGGCTGACGAGCGGGCTGTTTTGGGCTAGCTTGGCTGGGTCTTTGGTGGTTGCATTTTTTGTGGCGCTACCCGTAAACCGCTGGCTCATTTCCCGCGACAAAGGCCACGCTATTGCCCACAAATATCATCACCACGCGTGAACTACCGCTCACTACCTTTGTGAGGACTGTCCTCCCGAAGGTAGTGTTTCACCCGGGATCTAGAAATAACAGATAGGTTTTTTACTTCATTTTAGGTTTCGGAGACAAAAACTTATAGTAGGCTGAGCCAAATAGCGCCGCCTACCATGATTGCAGCGCCCGTGAACCGGACGGCGTAAACACGGGGCGGATGTTTTTCGAGCAGCTCTGGGTAGCGGCGTGAGAGTAGGTAGGCAAATACCATGGAAATAGGCAGCGATACTATGATGGAGCTGAGACTAAGGTTACGGGAATATGCGTAAGTGGTTGTAGCAGTATATATAAATGAGCATAAGCCAAGAAGCGTAAACGCCACGAGACTGAGGCGGTTAAACTTTTCGCGGCCAAACTGGACAAAGCGTAAAGTCGGCAGCAGCAGTACAAGCGTCAGGATGTCCTGCCACAATATGGTCGTGGCGAAGCCATTGGCCGAAACAGAGCGGTTCGTGAAAAATCCTACAAAAGCAAGGAGCACCATGGCAAGCAGCGCGACGAGCACGTGTTTCTGAAGAAAAGCCTTTAGCTTCAGACGTTCATCGTACGAAGCAAGCGGGCTTGCGCTTATGATGGCCACCATGAGTAGGAGCCCAAGCGCGCTCATAGTTTCATCGAGTAAGGTGAGTCCAAGTACCACAGAAGATACCGTTCGCACCGCAAACAGAGGCGTCATGGTTGTAACATCTATTTTATATATAGCCAGGGTGTATAGCGCATAGAACCCGGCAGAACTCAGAGCAGTTGCCAGTATGTACGGCCAGTGCACCGGCCAACCCCCGCCCTGCCAGTAAGCAAGTATGACAATGGGCGGCACAGCAAACCCAAGCCAAAGCACATTAAACAGCCACGGACTTTTTATAAGCGACTTGCTGGTGAGTTTGATGATGATGGCCTCGGCCGCAGTAACCAGCGACGCCACCCATGCCAGGGTAATATCCATATAAAGCAGTATACGGGGCGAAGGATGAGATTGTAATAGTTATAAAACAATAAATATTGACAAAACGTAAGTATTTTGCTACAATACAATTAGTTTTGAGGGCGCAGGCTCCCCCGGACAACGCTCCCGAAAAACAAAAACAATCCTATACACATCAGACGAGAAAAGCATGTAGACCAGCGCATAACGCCTATACTACACGCTACTTTCAAGCTACCTTTGGGTAACGCACTGTCTGACAACACCCTCGCTTGCTCATGTGTCAGACGACACTAGCTGGTGTATTAAAGTCGCTTTGGAAAAGGCGCTAAAACCCCAAAAAACAGAGTGAATAGCAGGGCAGGGTTGTACACAAAAAACACAAAAAACGGTAGGGAAGTACACAAAACTACCCCTGCCCCTAACAGAAAGGATGGCAGAAATGTTATTTGCCATCAAAGATGGGCTAGCGTTCGAACTGATACCATGCAGCGACGCCGCTATGCTTGCCATAGACGAAGAATTACAGCTTCTGTGATGCTTTGTGCAAAGAAATCCTCAGGCTTAATGAAGTTTGAGGATTTTTTGCTTCGTTGCGCTTTGGCAGGGCAGGGGACTGCGGTACAATGGAGGTAACCAATGTCAGAAAAATACGACAGTTTTCAGCCTCGTCGTGCCACGAGTATCGATGGTTTTATCAGCGGTTCTGGTCAGCGCCCTCGCCAGCCTGGTTTTCGTCGCCACGAGGTCGATAGAACTGCGGCGGATTCAGTTCCTTCTCAGGGTAGAACGGTAGGCTTGCCCGATATGCCAAAACGCAATCTCCCCTCTCCTGTTTTGATGGAGTCTCATACAGAACCGGAACGAACGGATTACCACCTTGACGGCTCCGAGCAACAGTATGTTCCGCTTGGCGAACCGGGTTTAAGCCGTCGCCAGAAACGCAAGGTTGCCAAACAAGCAAAAAAGGCCGAAAAACAGGCCGCCAAACGGCACAAGAAGAAGGGTGGTAGGGTTAAGCGATTTTTCAAGTTTCTTGGCATACTCTTGCTGATAGGGGTGCTTGCATTTGGTGCCCGGTTCTACAAAGACATTGCCAAGCTCACTGGCAACAAAAACCCATTTAGTCTGCTTGGTGTGTTCCGTCCCTCTGAACTTCGTAATGACAACGGTCGCGTGAACGTTCTGGTAGCAGGCAATTCGGCAGACGACCTTGGCCACGGCGGGGCAGAGCTGACCGACTCGATTATGGTGCTTAGCGTAAACACTAAAAACAACACCGCACTTATGCTAAGTATTCCTCGTGACCTCTGGGTTGCAAAACCAGAAGGCGGTCACGGCAAAATAAACTCGGTTTTCCCAGAAAGCGGTATAGAAGGACTCGAAACAGTGGTCGAAGACGTCACTGGATTAAACATTCACTACAATGCCCTGGTCAATTACACAGCATTTAAGGACTTAGTAAATGCCGTCGGTGGCATAACGATTAATATTCAAAGCGAAGACCCGCGGGGGATATATGACTCTAGCCTTGACTGGACGACACGCCGATGCTGCGCCCTGGCAAAGTACCCCAACGGCCCAGTAAAGCTCGATGGCAAACAGGCGTTGAATTTGGCAAGGGCGCGCGGTGAAGGCTATGGGTCCTACGGGTTCCCGCAGGCAGATTTTAACCGTACCGAGAACCAGCGGCAGATGCTCATAGCCATTAAGGACAAAGCAGTGAGTCCTGCAGTCGTGGCGAACCCGCTCAAAATTAGCAACCTTGTCGAGGCGGTTGGTAGTAACGTGCGCACCGACCTACAGATTGGCGAAATGCAATCACTCTACTACTACATGAAAAAAATCGATAATGCCAAAATAGACTCATACAACATAAACACACTCAAAGGCGACATGTCGACAATGCTTGCGAGCTATGCGTCGCCAGATGGACAGTCGGCACTCATCCCGGCGGCGGGCCTTGATGATTTCAGTCAAATTGTGGCTCAAATAAAAAAAGTGTTTTCTGCCGCACCACTGGTGAAGGAAAACGCTGGCATAGTAATACTTAATGGCACTGATGCTGTTGGTTTGGCGAGGCTGCAAAAAAACAAACTGTTTGACCAAGGTGCCAGTATACTTGCAACAGGAGATGCTGATACGCAAGCGAGAACGACCATTATAGATAATTCACTCGGCAAGAAGCCCAATACGCTCGCATATCTCAAAAAAACATACAGTGCTGAAGTTGTGACAAACCCAGTACTCACCCGATCGTATCCCGCAGCCGATTTTATTCTGGTATTAGGGGAGTCTGCCGTTCCGAAAACTGGCGGTAATTCCCAATAGTGCAGCAACAATAAATGTGAATCTTATGTTTACTAGTCGTGTACAATGAGTAGCATGTATAGACATCAACTCATCTCTCGTGTTCTTCTCATAACCATCGTATTTGCTAGCATGTACGGACTCGTGCAGCAGCAAGGGCGACTCATGGCAAACGATATGCCACAGCTACTTGCGACACAGGCAGCAAAGCAACTCGATGCCGGCCTTGGTCTAGCGAGCATACAAATGGGTGCGACCGACCTTGCTAACAACCCGGTGCCGTTCGTCATTGTTTATAACAAAAAAGGCAAGCCAGTTGCTGGCTCGGGCTATCTGGACAAAAAGCTTGCTGTCATGGCGGCAGGCGTTGTAAACCATGCCAAGCCGGGTGAGCCACACGCCGTCACGTGGGCACCGCGCCCGGGTGTTCGGATTGCGAGCGTAACCGTGGCAGCCAAAGATTACTATGTGGTTGGTGGTCAGTCGCTCAAAATGACGGAAAAACGCGCCCAGCGGCTCTTACTACTGACACTGTTAGGCTACGCAGCTAGTTTGTTTGTGGTGGTGGCTGTTCGTTTTTGCCGCTGCCGTAACTGCATGATGATGAAAACTCGCGGTGACATGGGGCAGTGCCATTGTCCTGGCCCGGAAAAAACACTCGAGGCCACTCCTGGGCGCATGGCAGCCAAAAAGGTCGTAAAAACTACGAAAACTAGCGGCAAGCGCACCACGAAGTAGCAATCTTCTGCCGAATATGATATACTGTAAATACTAGATTATCTTAAGATAAACTCCTCTTAGCACCAGTCGTTTCCTTAACTCTATTTAGTCGATTAACGACAGGAGCGACAATGATTTCATTTGTGTGGCCGCCCGGTGAGCCGATGCTGGCTGGTACTGGCGGGTCAGAAACGTACACGGCCGGGCATGTGCGGGAACTGCTGCGCCGCGGTATTTCAGCACAAGTGGTAACGATTGGGCACGGTAAGCGAGGTGGTCGCAAAGATTTTGCCGATATTCCATTTTTGGCACTGCGCGAACCAGCCGAACTTACCGCACTCACTGGGCAAATTGTATTTGTGAACGCTGCGTACCAGGTAGCGACGAAGCAAAAAGCGGCCATCATACTGCACTGTGTCATACCCGATGCGTGTGAAAGACTTCAGTACCAGTCCTATATAGCGGGCAAAAGTGTCATAGCCACCAGCGTGTACAGCGCGCAACAGTGGGCACTGTATCTTGATATTCCGTATAGCCGAATCCACATAGTGTTGCCCTTTGCTGACCCAGTATTTGGAAGCGTAGTGCGCTCAAAACCAGCCAAGCACACGAGGATTTTATACGCCGGACGCCTGCACCCAGAAAAGGGCATATATACCGTTCTAGAAATGTTGCACGAATATGTCATGCGGAGCAATGGACACAGAGTGAGTATAGTACTCGCTGGGCAACACGTGGAAACTGGGCAAACGATTGCGCGAATGCTGCAAGGCTATAAATACGCGCAGCTACTTCCCCCGCAAAAAACAGTGCCTGGCATGGCTGAGTTACTCAGCCGCAACGATATTTTGGTAGTGCCATCAGTGTACGCTGAGCCGTTCGGCATGCTTTCTATAGAAGCGCAGCACGCAGGCTGTCGGGTGGTTGCGAGCAACTTGGGCGGACTTCCCGAAACCAATTGCGGCTTACTCACGCTGGTAGAATCGCGCGACCCGAAAGCACTTCTGAAAGGCATAGAGCAAGCCGTTGCCCTTGGCGCAGCTACGAAGAAAGAGCGCGCCATTGCCCGGACTAGTTTCTCGCTTGATACCTCTGTGAATACACTCCTAGCTGTATTACATATTTAGCGTAAGCAGTATGGAGTACAATGGAATTATGAACGCACCTTCTTTACCCGAACTCATTAACTTAAGCGGTAAGGTAGCGGTGGTGACGGGCGGCGCTATGGGGATTGGCGAAGCCATTGTGCGCAGGCTGCACGAGGCCGGCGCAAACGTTGTCATTGGTGACCTGGCACAAGAGCAAATGGACGCCTTGGCTGGTGAGCTAAACGCTGCGCGCTCAGACTCGGCTGCCACTTGGTGCTGTGATGTCAGCAAGGCTGAGGATGTCGCCGCGCTTATGAAGGTCGCCACCGACAACTTTGGCGGGCTAGATATACTGGTCAATAACGCGGGCATATACCCTATGGTGCCCCTGGCGGATATGACCGAAGAGCAGTTTAGTAAAGTCATAGACGTGAACCTGAAAGGCGTGTTTCTTGGCACCAAGCAGGCGGCCGAAATCATGAAAGAGCAGGGGCGGGGAGGCAATATTATCACCGTTTGCTCTATAGATTCACTGCACCCGTCGGCCGTGGGTCTTGCTGCATACGATGCCTCAAAGCACGGCGTGTGGGGTTTTTTGAAAAACGCTGCGCTGGAACTAGCTGAATACGGCATACGGGTAAATGGTATTGCGCCTGGCGGAGTGAGTACACCGGGAACGCACATGGGCGAAATGAACCAGGAAATGATAACGCAGTTTACGGCCATGGTACCCATGAAACGCTTCGGCGACCCAGACGAAATGGGTCGCGTGGCACTGTTCCTCGCGAGCGACCTCAGCAGCTATCTCACCGGCTCCCTCATAGTCGGCGACGGCGGCCGCCTGCTGCGGTAACTTTCTGTACACCACCGCAGAAGAATCTTATAATTGCTGATGATGTCAGTCAAAGCTGTACCGAATACAAATTACGTCCTGGAGGAAGTTAATCCTGAAAACCGGCGCATTTATGATATCGAGCAGGCTGTTGTACTAACCAGCCCAAATGTGTTTGACACAGGTGGACACGAAAATTTCATTCGTTTTATTCGCCGTGGGGGTCTGCCAAAAACGTACATTCTGAATGGAGAGAGAGGGATGACATCGGGATATATCGCATTAAGTATTTTGCATGAACAAAAAATCACAGAAGTAAGAAGCATAGCCGTATTGCCAAGATACCAAAGCAGGGGTTATGGTGGGCTAATGATGAAAGAAGCCGAAAGGATCGCTCATGAAGCTGGATGTGGCAAAATGACTCTGGCCGCCAATCCAAAAAATAAACGCGCAACACGGTTTTATAAAAATCTCGGATATGAAGTCGTGGCAACGGTAGACAATTACTTCGGTGACGGGACACCGCGGTTCATATTTAACAAGACCCTTCCCAACTAGTTAGTAAATGGTACGGTTTGGTTCTTTGGCATATAGACTACTGTTCAGCGGATTCATTTTTATCTAGAAATATGTATCTCAATCTGTTACAATCCCCTCTGTTCTCTTGAAGCTGTATAAAATCCTAATCCAAGGAGCGTAGGCGACTGAATAGGATTTTAAGAGGAGACGCATAGGCAAAGACCGAAGCTTTTGGCGAACAGCCGAAACGAGGTATAGCCGGCAGCTTCGACGAGGCACCATAGCTCAGCTGGACAGCCTTGAGCGCAAATCGATAGCGTCCTGCGCTCTAACCAGCCGGTGTACAGTTGCGGTATACTCTCAAGAGCTTGCACATTCATTACAGATTATTACGGCACCATAGCTCAGCTGGTTAGAGCGCAGGACTCATAAGCCTGAGGTCGGTGGTTCGAGCCCACCTGGTGCTACCAAAATTGAACTCATAGCCTCTTCGGGGGCTATTATTTATACAAAGTTTTCAGGTCTGGGCAATATCTAAGTTCTCTGCGTTTGTGTTTGTGCTGATGGTTGGAGTAACATAATCAAAGAAACATAAGGAGAGCATATGGCAAATCAACGGATATTTGTTCCTAGCACACCACAAATTAGCATGACAAAAGAACAGAAGATTTTAGTAATAGTAATTGCGGCTACGGTTCTCTTATTTACACAGTGCTTCCGAACGATTGGCGCAGGAGAGGTAGGTATAGTTACTCGGTTTGGTGAAGTAAACCGGGAAGCGCAAAGCGGGATAGCACTCAAACTTCCATGGCCAATTGAAAAGCTGTATCGCATGGATACACGCATTCAAAAAGAGCAGCAGGATACGACCGCTGCAACCTCTGACCTCCAGGACGTAAAGGCTACCTTGGCGTTAAACTATGCTCTAGATAAAAACTCTGCACTGCGAGTATTTAAAAATATTGGGCCAGAGTACAATGACCGTGTCATCACGCCAACCGTTCAGGAAAGCTTTAAGGCGGCAAGCGCAAAGTACACTGCTAGTGAACTGCTGACCCGACGTGCCGAAGTGAAAAATGAGGCATTAACAGCTATAAAGAAACGCCTTGAACCGTACGGTGTAAAAATAGAAGATTTAAACATTGTTAATTTTAGCTTTAGCCCAGAATTTACCCGTGCAATCGAGGCAAAACAGGTCGCCGCGCAGCAGGCAGAACAAGCGAAGTACAACGCCGAAAAAGCCAATAATGATGCACAGGCTGATATTAATAGAGCACGCGGTCAGGCAGAGGCGCAACGGCTTATCCAGACCAGTGTTACGCCAGAAGTGTTACAGAAACTTGCCATAGAAAAATGGGATGGCAAACTACCGACGTATATGAATGGTGGTGGGGCAATCTTTAACATTCCAGTCTCGCGTTAATAGTTCTACAGGGCGAGGTGGGTGGCGGCGGCGAGGCCGATGATGATGATGGCTATACGAAGCCAGCGTGAGGAGACTTTTTTGGCGGCGCTGGCGCCTAGGTAACCGCCTGCGGTTGTGCCGGTGGCCATAACGGCGGCAATGTGCCAGTCTATGAGGCCAGTCGAGTACAGGCAAAGCAGGGCAATCAGCGAAGAGGTGATGGCCGACACATTCTTCATGGCGGCGAGCATATGCACTTCGTGGACTTTACCGAGGCCTAGGAACGCCAGCATCATAAAGCCGTAGCCCGCCCCAAAAAAGCCTCCGTAAAACGCAATCGGCAGTATGTCGGCACCAATTAATATGAGCGTCCAGTTGCCACCGCGCTTGTGGTGAATGTGACCGTGCAGTTTGAGGTGAATCATTGGCTGAAAAGCAAAAAGCACCACACCGAAAAGGATGAGCCACGGCACAAGTTGAGCAAAGTTTGTCGTGCTAGTATGGCGCAACGTAAGAGCTCCAGCAGTCGATCCTATGACAACCGGTATGAGCAGCCAGACATAACGCCATGGAACACGCTTAAGGTAGTTTCGATAGGTGCCGACGGCCACTGCTTGACCCGGAGGTGTTATGGCATTGGCGGTCACATTAGCAACTAGCGGCGGCACGCCCAGAGCGACAAGCACCGGAAAGCCTATGAGCATACCGCCGCCGGCGATTGCATTCATGGCGCCTACAACCACGCCCACGACTAATATGATGATATCTTTTTCCATGTTTGGTTTCGCTTGTGCTATTAGTATAGCACTGGCCGACAGAACGGGCTAGATGCCTAAATTCTAGAACCAAACGCAACCTCCCTCAAGTCTAACGGTTGCCCAGGGTGTTGTACAAGCCAATCATAAACTTCTTGTGGCGTATGCCAGTCTAGCCTTCTTCTGGGTTTGTTGTTTAGTT
>JBASZU010000134.1:0-19615 GCA_049661165.1 Saccharimonadales bacterium (SeqCode) | reverse complement strand
CCGAAAATTACGACAAAGAGTATATGCGGTTGTGGTTCAAGGAGCGTTTTGACCCCTACGCAGAAAATGAAGCGCCGAGTGTGCCAGCAGACATTATTGCCGAGTTAGAACGCCGCTACGTGTACGTGTACGAAAAACTAACCGGCCAAACTTTTGAAAGACCAGATACAACTGATATAGAAAAACGGATTGAAGCTAATATGCGCCACGTATTGGAGGAAAAATGAGTAGATTACCCATAATCCTGTCACCTGTCACATTGGATTGCCCTGTCACGTGTCACCAATGCCACATGTCACACGCTACACCAATGCCACATGTCACACGCTACACGCTAATTTCCCTAGAAGAGGTTTGTCGATGAGCCTACAGCCCCTTAATCTCGACCTGCCCAGTGAAGACAATCGATTTAACTCAGTTGACCCGCTCGATGGCCGCTACTACGACTCCGAAATTGCCCGTTACCTTTCGGAGCGCACTCGGATTCTCACACAAGCTCATGTGGAAGCAGCTCTGGCCTATGGCCTCGCCGAGTTTGGCATATGCAGCCGCGAAGTGGCTGAGCAGATTGATGCGGCGAGCCGGAAGATTCGGGTAGAAGATGTTGCCGAAGAGGAAAAAACCACACGTCACGATGTAAAAGCCATTGTAAACACCATTAAGAAAGAGCTGCCCGAAACGGCGCAGCCGTATGTGCATTTTGGCGCGACATCGTACGACATTGTCTCAACGGCCATGAGCTTGCAGCTGCGTACTGCGGTGCACGAGCTACTACTCCCCCGCCTCACGGCATTACACACAACGCTTGCAGAACTGGCCGAACGCTACGCCGAAACCGTGCAGATTGGCCGAACGCATGGCCAGCACGCTGTGCCGATTACCTTCGGGTATTTCCTCGCGACGTATGTGCAGCGGCTCGGAGAAAGTATGCGCTCACTCGAAGTTTTGAGCGGCAAACTAAAAGGCAAATTTTCGGGCGCCGTCGGCACCTACAACGCCATCTCGGTGTTTGTAGATGACCCGCTGGCATTTGAAAAAACAGTGCTTGGCTATGTGGGTCTCGAACCGGCTCCTGCCGCAACGCAAATTGTACCCGCTGAGGGCTATATACGGTTACTGGACGAACTGGCAATTACCGCGGGGGTTATGGCGAACCTCTCGCACGATATGCGTAACCTCCAGCGCAGCGAAATCGGCGAGGTGCGCGAAAAGTTTGAAGAAGGTCAAACAGGCAGCAGTACCATGGCGCACAAGCGCAACCCGTGGAACTTTGAAAACATCATTGGCATGTGGAAGCAAGTAACTGCGCAGGTGATGAACGCCAACCTGAATATATCGAGTGAACACCAGCGTGACCTGACCGATTCATCGTCGGCACGGTTTTACACGGTATCACTCGCCAGTGTCGCGGCCATGGCGTCGCGCCTACAAAGCGTCATGAGCAAGATTGAGGTTGACGAAGAAGCCATGCAACGCAACCTCTACCTCACCAAAGGTGCCATTGCCGCCGAACCGCTGTATTTGCTGCTCGAAAAATACGGCCACACCACCGCCCACGAGGCTTCAAAAGCACTCGCCCACGAGGCAATGGAGCGAAACGTCTCTCTGTACGAAGTGGCATCCCAGGCGGAAAACATCGCTAGCTATTGGGCTAAATTCACCGACTCAGAAAAAGAACTTATCCGCTCCCCCGAAACCCACTACACCGGCCTCGCAACCCAAAAAACCCGGTCAATTCTGGTGGCTCAGTCGTCATAGTGTTAGGAAGTCTCTTTGGTCCCGCGTGATATGACATAGGTTGTTGTGAACAAAATAATTGCGCCAAGGGCTTGGGTGAGGGTGAGGCCTTGGTGGAGGAAGAGCCAGCCGATGAGGACGGCGCTGAGGGGCCAGGCGAGTTCGAGGATGGCGGCGCGGCTGGCTGCAACGCGCTGGAGGCCATAGTAGTAAATGAGTAGTGCGACCAGGCCGGTGCTAAACGTAATTGCTAGTAGGTAGAAAAACTGTGTTTGTGTGAGTGCAGAAATGGCGCCAGCCGAGCCGCTGCCAATGACGAAAAACAGGGATAGTACTGCCGTGAGTCCAAACCGTGCTGCCGTGACGTGCGGGTACGATGTGCCTTTGAGTGCGTACTTTGAAAATGCCGTACCGATGCCCCAGCTTGCCGCCGCCCCAGCAGCATACAGTGCAGCAATAACTGTCCCCTTGCCCGTGTCTAGATTAACGCGCATGTCTGGGAAGCTCACCAGATAGGCGCCCGCGAGAGCAATGAGCGAAAGCAAAATAAACTGTTTGCTTAGTTTTTCTCGGAGCAGCACGGCGGCGGTGGCTATGGCAAAGATGGGGTTTAGTTGCTGCAGAAGTACTACAACTGAAAAGTTGATGAAGTTTATTTGCCCAAGCGCCGCTGTGTACAAAATGGTGCCGAGTGCGCCAGACAGGAGCGCCACAAGACCCATCGCCCACCACTGTTTGCGGGTGAGTTCGCCAAACTTTTCACGACTTTTCACGAGGAACGGGAGTAGAAATACTAGTCCAAGCAGGTGCTCCCAGAACACGATGACGCTTGGTGGTAGCGAATATAGGTGGCGGCGTAATAAGCCATCGACACTCCATAGTAATGCGGCGATAATAACAGCCAAAGCTCCCGCGTGGGCAATCTTCTTCATACTTAGTTCCCTTTCTGCCTCTTTGCGAAGCATCCGTCGTTTGACGGATTCCGACTGTACGGCCGGTGAACGAATTGCACGTTCTCATTCCGTCAGCTGACGGATCGACGACTTATGACCGCTATGCGATCAATCACGTCCGATTGGCGAATTGCACGCCACCCTGGTTAACGTTTGTAACAAAACTATTGTAGCACGGCTTATATTGTATATTTTGCAATAATTTGCTATTATTTACTACCTGTGGAAAGATTTATCCCGCCATCCCAGCAACCGAGGCAAATATCGTTCACGAACGAGTTCAGAGGCATGTATGATCCGCAAGGTGATTATCGGCGTGACCAAGCTCACGAACTCCTGACGTGGTTGTGCGCCGGACGCAGTGATTCACCCGATTCAGATGTTCGTTTATATGAAGGCGCGAGAGTGATTGCGCGAGAGTTAGCCCATACCCGGCGTATTTTCATTGACCGCCATGATAACGCGGGCGGTCTCGACATACTGCACACGGAACTTGACGAAATCGTCGATGCCGCTTATGCCGACGCGCATCTCACCATCGCGGCTCTCAAAAAGGGCACCGACCGCCTTTTTCGTAATCATCCCACTGTAAAAGATATTGCAAAACAACGTGATCCCGAGCGCATAATTACTCTCGGAGCCATGGGAAGCGCACTATCGCACCGAGGCCAGTTCCGACGCAGCGGCAATCCGTACGCCAATCATCCATGGGAAAGCGCAATGATAGCCGATATCGCAGAAGCGCGCGCCTTTCCTGACAGGCTGCCGAGTGAATTTCGAATCAACTCAGCCCTACTACGTTACATAATTTATGGTCATGATGAATGGGAAGATGACATGTCAAGTAAGGTAGGCGAGCGTAACCGGTCGTTCCTCGCAAGAAAAAAAGTGCATATGACACCACTTGTGCACTACGTAATACTGCAAGAGGAGTGCGGTGTAAGCGAAGAAATAGCAGATTATACGAGCGATGGGTTGGTACGTCTTTCAAAAACCGTCGGCTTCAGTGGACGGCGTCTATGGAAGCCTTATATTATTGAGTTGGCTTCACCTGCTCCGGTAGCTCCAAAGGGTTTCGAAGGCACAGTTACGGCCGCGAAAGACAATGAAATGCACCATAATGCTGTGACCGATAAAGACCCTCGCCCCAGACGGCGTCACCTCGCTGAAGGCGAATACCAGCAGGCTCGCGGGAACTATGTCAGGCGCATAACAGACTATAAATGGGCAAGTGGTATGATTCATGGCTATTTGGAGCAAATTGATGGTTATGCCGCCACGGTTGCGCGCAAGATATCAACTGTTTCACGCAAAGATATTCAACGGCACAAGGCTGGCGACAACCTTATAGCTGCGTTACAGCCTGATGTGCTAGTGAAGGCATACGAACAGTCTAATGAAGTAGACTGATTGTTTACGAGTGAAGGGTAATCCGATACACTAAACTCATAAACGGAGGGCGGCGGATGATATTCGCAGACAAATTGAAAGCTAGCGCTACGAATACCAATTCACTGGTGTGCGTGGGGCTGGATAGTGATGTCGAGAAATTGCCTGCCGGGGTTGACCAGCTGGCGTTCAATAAGGCCATAGTCGATGCCACGCATGACCTGGTGTGTGCGTACAAACCGAACACGGCGTTTTATGAAGCACAGGGTGCCGAGGGTATTCAGGTGCTGAAAGACACTTGCGACTACATTCGTTCGGTGGCGCCAGAAGTGCTCATCATACTTGACGCTAAACGCGCAGACATAGGTAACACCAACGCCGGGTATGTACAGTTTGCCTACGATTACCTAGGGGCCGACGCGATTACCCTGCACCCGTACCTTGGCAGTGAAGCGCTCGAGCCGTTTCTCAAGCGCGGCGACAAAGGCGCAATCATCCTCTGCCGCACCTCAAACCCCGGCTCTGGCGAGTTCCAGGACCGGCCAATCGATGGTCACAAGCTGTACGAGCACGTTGCAAAGATGGTGGCAAACGACTGGAATGGGCAGCAAAATTGCATGCTGGTAGTCGGTGCAACCTACCCCGAAGAAGCTGCACGCGTTCGAGCGCTTGTAGGCGATGATGTTTGGTTCTTGGTGCCGGGTGTGGGCGCGCAGGGCGGCAGCGTGGAAGCTACCATGAATGCCGCGCAAAATAGCCACGGCGACGGGCTCATTATTTCCAGCTCGCGCGATATACTATTTGCATCCTCCGGTAGCGACTTTGCCGAGGCCGCTCGCGCCAAAGCAGAAACACTCCGAAGTGAAATTAACACCTACAGAAAGGGCAAATGAAGTGAACGCGTATGAAATATTGAAAAAATATGGGTGTATATACGAAGGTCATTTTGTGGGCGTCAGCACAAAACATCTCGCGGGTTATTGTAATATTGATCCACTTATTCCACATGTTACTGAAGTCGGCATACTTATCCATGAACTTGTATCTAAGTTTACGGACTGCAAAATACAAGTAGTTGCTTCGCCCGCTATTGGTGCTATCCCGTTTGCGCATTGGGGTGCGCAGCATCTTATGTCAGCTACGGGAGGGGATATTTTGGGAGTGTGGGCAGATAAGGTATCGGGTGCCGAAGAACGTAAGTTCATTTTCGAGCGCGAGGGATTCGCTCAGGCCGTGAAGGGTAAACGGGTTCTTATACTCGAAGACATGATAAATCAGATGAAATCAGTAAAGGCTATGATAGAGACCGTGACAGCTGCCGGCGGTACGGTTGTTGGGGTAGGATGTATTGCAGCTAATAGAGGTGTGAGCGCAGAAGCCTTAGGTGTCCCAAGTTTTCATAAATTGGCATCAGTTGAATATGATAGTTGGACGTTTGAAGACTGCATGCATTCAGGCTTATGCTCTAAGCATGTGCCGATTGTGGAAGATATTGGTCATGGCCATGGATTTAAACTTGAAAACCCGGACTATTCTGGTGGTTATGTAAAATTATTGAGCGTAGAGTAATGCTATACGACCCAAGCAAAACGTATGCGGAAAATGTGGCCGAGGGGCCTTTCGATATTGACCCGAAAGATTACCGCGACTCAAGTGTTGAACCGGCCTATACGTTTCTCGGCTTTCCTATAAACTTCCCATTTGGCATAGCGGCCGGTTCCCTGCCGACCTCTCGGCATACGAACGCAGCCTTTCGGCTTGGCTACGATGTGGTAGTGTATAAAACCCAGCGAGCACACGAGTTTCCGTGCAATCCCTTCCCAAACGTTCTACCGATTGCGGTAGATGGTGATTTGACGCTCGAAAAGCTCAAACAACCGCTGGTCGTGCTTCCCGACTATCCGCCTGCCCCGACTGCCTTAAATATCACTAACTCATTTGGTGTGCCGTCGCCAGACCCGAGCATCTGGACGGCAGACCTGCCTGCTGCGCTCGCTGGAGTTGGCAACGGGCAGCTGCTCATAATGAGTGTGGTTGGGACAATCCGTGAGGGCTATGGGGCAAATGAATATTATGATGACTTTGCCACGGCCGCAGGCCTCGCCAAACAAGCGGGTGCAAAAGTGGTCGAAATAAACCTGTCGTGTCCGAATGTAGCGAGCGAGGGAGTAATATGCTACAGTCATGATGCGGTAGTTGAAATATGTAAGCGTACCAAAGCGGTGCTGGGCGATTCACCACTCGTCATAAAAATTGGCTATTTCACCCGGGATCAGCAAATTACCCTTGAGGAAATCATCCGGGATGTTACGCCCTATGTGGCGGCCATTAGTGCTATCAACACGTTGCAAGGTACTATCGTTGATGAAAACGGCGAGCAAGCGTTACCCGGGCCGGGCCGGCTACGAAGCGGCGTGTGCGGTGCGGGTATACGGTGGGCGGGGCTGGATATGGTACGGCGACTGGATGCCCTCCGCAAAAAAGAAGGCTACAGCTACGAAATCATTGGTGTGGGCGGTGTAATGACGCCAGCTGACTTTGCCGAGTACCGTGCAGCCGGTGCAGACGTAGTGCAGGCCGTGACCGCTCCTATGTGGAACGAACACCTCGCGCAGGACGTCAAGACCGTATACTCCACCCCGTCATCCTGAACTTGTTTCAGGATCCATGCGCTTTCTCAGGCGTTAGCGTATTTACCGAACATCACAGTATCATTAAACCTTGCTTCATATGGCAGTTATCGGACTTCCAGCCGACCAAGGCCTTTTGCTGCCAAAAGGCCTTGGAACCAAAACCAGGCCAGAGCTCCAGCGTCTTGGCAGACATGTTGTTCGTTTCTACAACCAACTCGACAACTCCTCTCAGTTAGTATGCCACCGGCATACTAACTGCTCGTCAAACAAGTCTCGTTGCCTTTCGGAAGTTGTAGAAGCCGACAACAGTCTGGCCAGGAGCCTCCGCAGGGCCACCACTAGTTACATCGCTTGCGCGATGATGGTATGTAGCGGCCTTACGGCCGCATTCGTTTGTCGTTAACCGTGCTTCGTAATTCGTTGTAGGTTGTTTGTTGATAACTTGGTTGTTGAACGCTGAAAGCTAAAGTCTTATCTCATTCGCTGGAGCCGTTCAATCCGGGCGGCAGTGCTTGGGTGGGTGGAAAACAGACTGGACAGTCCCTGCATACTAAACATGTTGGTAAACATGAGGTGTGCGGTCGCTTGGTCGTTCGGGCGTGGCTGCAAGCCTGCCATGTTTGGCTTGAAATCTTCGAGCTTCTTTAGGGCGCTGGCAAGGTCGCCGCCCTGGCCTATCAGGTGTGCGCCGTGCTCATCAGCACCAAACTCGCGGCTGCGTGACACGGCCATTTGTATGAGCATGGCGGCAAATGGCGCAAGAATAAGCATAGCTATGCTGCCAACCCAGTTGTTGCCTTCTTCGTCATTTCCGCCAAAGAGCGAGCCGCCCCAAAACGCCATTTCCGCCAATATAGAAATAGCACCGCCAACGGCTGCGGCTATGGTAGAAACCAGCATGTCGTAGTTCTTTACGTGGCCAAGTTCGTGGGCAATAACGGCGCGAAGCTCACGTTCGTTCAGGATTTCGGTAATCCCCCTGTTTACCGCTACAACGGCATGTTTGGGGCTGCGACCAGTGGCAAAGGCGTTTGGAATGGGTGAATCTACAAAATAGAGTTTTGGCATGGGCAAACCATCTTTTTCGGCCAGTTCACGGACGGCTTTTTCTATGTGCGGGTACGCTTTGACGTCAAGCGGCACAGCGCGCTGCATTTTTAGGACCATGCTGCCGCTAAACCAGTACATGCCAAAGTTCATGATGGTAGCGAGCAGCAACGCAATAATTGCCCCGCTCCGCCCGCCGATCATGTAACCCACGGCAAGAAAGAGTCCGGTTAGGGCTCCAAGTAACAATGTTGTTTTTGCGAATGATTTCATTTTAGGGCTTTCTCCTTTCGGCCATAAGCGGGTATTACCCTATATTTTCTCATACATCGGACGCAATATCTAGGATTGTAATATTGAGGTTGAACTAGTATCATACACAGGTGAAAATCATCGGTGTATTTGGGCAGCAACGCGGCGACGAAGGCAAAGGCCGTGTTGTGGATATGCTCGCTGAAGAATGTGACATTGTAGCGCGGTTCAATGGCGGCAGTAACGCCGGCCACACGGTGGTACTGCCAGACGGCCGGGAGCTTGCCCTGCACATTGTGCCCTCGGGCATTGCTCACCCGAAGGCCGTGAACGTTATAGGCAATGGCACCATTGTCGACCCTGTGCGCTTTGCCGATGAGCTACGCGACATCGAAAAACTTGGCATACACGTTACGCCCCAAAACTTAAAAGTGAGCGCCAGCGCTCACCTGGTGCTGCCGCACTACAAGTTGCTCGAGGAAATCCGCGAACTTGGTCGCGGAGCCCAGGGCTCTACCAAGGCCGGTATAGCTGACACGTACGCCGCCAAAGCACAGCGTGCTGGCGTACGCGCAGAGCGCCTGCTTGGTAGCCATGAGTCGCTCCTGCAGGTTGTGCGTGAGGGACTAGAGTCTGTGGGGACGGCACGAAAAGAGCATGGTTTAGCATCTGTTGACATAGAAAATGAAGTGAAATCGTACGCTCTAGCGCTCCAAAAACTCCAGCCGTTTGTAACCGACACATCGGTGTACGTAAACGAGCGGTTAGCTGGCGGTGCAACGCTGCTTGCCGAAGGGGCACAGGCATTTTTACTGGACATAGACCATGGTATGTACCCATACGTCACATCCTCATCGACCACTGCCGGTGGAGTGGCACCTGGGCTTGGGATCGCACCGACCACACTTGAGCGTTCAATAGGTATTGTTAAGGCGGTGCAGTCACACGTAGGCGGTGGGCCGTTTGTAACGGAAATTCATGATGAAAAACTGCTGGGAGTCCTCCACGGCGACATGTCGACTATAGATGCGGAAAAAGGTACCACCACAGGCCGAATTCGCCGGCTGGGCTACTTAGACATTACCGGCATACGCCGCGCGAATATGGTCAATGGCACAACCGAACTCGCCATTACTAAGCTCGACTGGGTGCCTCGCTACGGCAGCATCATCAAAGTGTGTACCTCGTACACATACCGCGGTGAAACACTGACCATGGCACCAGATTCTGCCTGGGCGCTCGAAAAGTGTGAGCCCGTGTACGAGGAGCTTTCCGCCTGGGATGAAGATATAACAGAAGTGCGTTCCTTCGCGGATTTACCACAGGCGGCTCAAGACTATATATCCGCACTCGAAACATGGACCGGCCTACCCGTTACCTACATAGGCGTTGGCCCTCGCCGCGACCAAGTTATCAACCGCTAGATTTTTCAAATTAAGCCTCAGTGTTTGAGGCGAGAGTATGCTGTAATCCTAAGTAAGGCAGGAGTTGTACTGGATCAGTCGTGTCTGTTTCGGATATTAGCCTAAGAAGATCTATGCCCATCTCTGACTCTGTACCCAATTCTCGGGCATGTACGTATAACCCTAACGAATCGTTGTAGTACCAGGAACTATTTCCTCGCAGTGAGGTCGGCATTTTCTTTCTCGGTATTATCACTTCGCCAGAATCATATCTCAGAATTGTATCCAGGTGGGTTAATCCGATACCACCAATAACACATCGCGTTTCTGTAGGACATGTACCTTCACTGTTCACTGTTGACTCTTGCAGGAATCTAAGCAGACGAGTCATTGCGAGGCTAGCGCTCATCACTCGCAGAGCCAATAGCTGATTAGCATCTAACGTCTGAGGTTCGGAAAATGGGTACGTCCGCATGTGATCAACGGCGCTTTTTAGTATTTCAATAGGGGCAATACTTAACGGAAATAACGGATTGTCGTTGGTTACTTGTTCATCAGGCCAATATGCTATTTCCTCTTCAAACATCCTCGGCAGCAAAGGGATTGTTATGGGTGACCTTACCAAATCTGTCTGGGCACTCGCCGCACCTATGGGTTGGAATTCGGACATGCTACTATTCTCCTATTGCGTACCCCACTATTCAAGTATGAACATATTATATCAGGGTATTGTTAATTAGTTTATTATATACTATAGTTTAACTGAATGGCCTACAACAATTTTAAGGAACAGGTACGTGGAAGAGCGGCCGAGGCATTGAGTCAAAGACGACCCGGGCTGCCAGTTTCTGGTGAGTTCCCAGAACGTATTCCCAGAGCGGGAGTAGCTAGGCTAGGGCCTCGGGAAGAAGTTACAGAAAATGTGTGGACTATACCATCGCCTGAGGAGCGAGCAGCTCGCGCAATATGCCTTTTGAAGCCCTGCGCAGCTGAAATTAAACGGATCGTTTCGGTTACGGCAGAGGTATGGGAGGACTACGGAGTGTTTGCTGCAGCTGGGTTAAAAGGGAGATTTAGAGGTGTAGCTGTTGCAAGGTATGACTGGGTTCAGATTACAGCGCCTACGACTCGCGGTTCATCGCCCCATGGAGAGAGGCGTAGAATGTACGCCCTTGGTTTTAGCGCGGAGGGCGTGCTCCGTAAAGTACAGAGCTTGGATCAATCTACTTATCTACATACATGCCGGCTTGGCAGAAGCGCGGATGACGGCAAAATATTGACAGGTATGTTCGATGAGCCAGAAGGGGCGGTTGAAGTATATAAGGAGCATCTTTTAGAGTGCACAACAAAGATAGTCTCAGGAAGTGGCATTATCGACAAGCCTTTACGATTCTGGGAAGGTCAAGAAGCGGTGAAACGGAAGGGCTTCGATTTAACGACGCAGCGCTTGGGGATTCCTATTCTTTTGATGCAGAATGTTGTCGATTTGAATTTTAGAAGAGAATATTAAACTTTTGCATTATGTCATAAAGTGCGCCTGGGATCTGCGAGTAGGAAAAACTGTTCACCGAATGTATGGGAAGGATTTTGGCGCTGGTGCTGGTGAGGAACGCGGCGTCGTAGCTACTGAGTGTGTCGAGAGGTATGGGCTGGTGAACAATGTCAAAGCCCTGTTCTTTCGCAAGCGCGAGCACATGGTCGCGCGTGACGCCCAGCAATATTTCATCTTCTGGCGGCGAGTAGATAGTTTTATCTTTTAGTGCGAAAAAATTACTACGCGTACCTTCGGTAATTTCGCCGCGGCGGTTTATAAGCAGTGCGTCGTGTGCGCCCTGCGACTGGGCGCCGCGGTATGCCAGATAACTCGGCAGCATATTGAGCGTTTTGGCGTGGGGGTACATACGTTCATACTCGTACGTGGTGCAGTGACAGCCAGTTTTGTATAGTTTGCGTTCAACAAAGTACGGCGCAAGACACAGTATGTATAGCTCGGCATCGGCCGCTGTTTTGCCGCCTATGAGCAGTACCTTTATGTTACACGTTTCCACTTCATTTGCTTTGATGATACCTGTTATATACTGCTCAATTTCACTTGGTTGGTAATGGTGTTCGAGTCCGATTGCTTCTGCTGATAGCTGTAGTCGGCGGCAATGCTCATCTACAAAACGTGCTATACCGTGCGAAACGCGGATGGTTTCGTACACGCCGTAGCCGTAGGAATATTCTATGCTCGCGAGCGGCACCGTCGCCTGCTCTACGCGCAAAATAACGCCGCCCCGCGAAAAATAGGGAAAATTCATAGTAGCATAGTACCTTGGTTTGGGCGCAAATGCCACCGACCTACACCCGGCAGTCAAAAACTTAGCGTACCCGCGTCATGAGACGCAGGTTTGAGAGGTAGTGCTGGGGGTCGGTTCCAGGATGTGTGCGAAGGTACTCGATATGTTTCTCTACAAACGGAATAACGTGACTGGGGTAGAGTTCACCATTTGGGCTATAGCCCGGTTCGGTTATGAAGGCAGCGTCGTCCGCCATCTTCCTGAGGGCATCAATGAAAGCCATGCCTTCTGGGCTAGCAAAAAAAGCGACGTTTTTGGCTGATACACTCATGGTTATGCTTCCACGAACGTTAAGGCATAGCCAATCCGTCCGGCTCGTCCGGCTCGTCCAACACGGTGAATATAATCATCGTATGTTTGCGGCTGGGTGAAGTTTATGACATGGGAAATATCGGCAACATCAAGTCCCCGGGCGGCTACGTCAGTTGCTACGAGAATCTTAACCTCGCTTTTTTTGAAACTCGCGAGGGCACGGGCGCGTTGCGCTTGGCTTTTACCGCCGTGAATACTGGCGACGTGGAACCCACGCACCTGCAAATCATTCTCGAGCCGTTCAACACTGCGTTGTGTGGCCTCAAAAATGATGGCTTTTTCCGTGTCGGGGCGAATAAGCACATCGTGCAGTTTTTCCTGTTTATCTGTCTTACCGTTGTAGCGTATGACATCTTGATGGACATTCTCGCTCGTATCACCGGCTTTGACGGTGACCATTTCGGCGTTTGGTGAAAACGTACGGATGAGGTTGTTTACGCGAGAGTCCATGGTTGCAGAAAAATAAAATGACTGGCGAACTGGATTAAGCTGCTCGAGCAGCAAACGGACGTCATTGACGAAGCCCATGTCTAGCATACGGTCTACCTCGTCAAGGACGACAATATTGAACTGTTCCAGTCGGAGGGTCGTTTGTTCTATATGGTCTTTGATACGTCCCGGTGTGCCGATGACTATTCGTGGCTTCGCTCGAAGATCACGCAGTTGGGGACCATATGCCATACCGCCAAGCAGAAGCGCGCCTGTGAAGCCGCCACCCTTTCCCATATCGCGACATTCGGCTTCAATCTGTTGGGCGAGTTCACGGGTCGGTGCGACGACCAGCGCTTTGCTGGTTGAATCACTCATAAGACGGTGTAAAATTGGCAGTGCAAACGCGGCTGTTTTCCCGGTGCCCGTGCTAGCTATGCCTATAACGTCCTTACCTGCCATGCCAAGGGCGATTGTTTGATCCTGGATGGGGGTGGGAGTTACATAGCCTTTGGCAGTAATATTATGTTGCAAACGCTTATCAAATGAGAAATCCGAAAAAATATGTTTGGAGGTATATTCTTCCTGGCTTACCGGGCTAGCAACTTTCACAAACCGTTCGGGATTGATGTATTGGCC
This sequence comes from Saccharimonadales bacterium (SeqCode), assembly GCA_049661165.1. Classification (GTDB taxonomy): domain Bacteria; phylum Patescibacteriota; class Saccharimonadia; order Saccharimonadales; family UBA4665; genus JAGXIT01. The sequence goes on along the minus strand of JBASZU010000134.1, from coordinate 6,482 downwards.
TCGCCCGCGTGGTTTGCGCTGTGGCTTTGGTTTGCTGTATGGAGAGCGGCTGCTTTTGTAGGCAAAGCCGCGCCGTGTTGATATGGGCATAAAAATAAGTCCTTTTTGTAGCTTGGTTTATACAAACAGATTGCTATGAATCCTGAGAGTAAAAACTACGTAACCACTTCCGGACTCTTAACTTGCGCGGCTTGTAAGCCGAACGCATCAGATAACAATTCCCTTTCATCTTAGCATAATCTAGATTAAACCGCAACTGGCAACGCACTGACACTTGCTGTGCTTACGGTGCATACATTAGGATACGAGCACAAGAACGTCATAGACAAAAAATACCGGCCAGACGATAGCCTTCAGAACGGCAAGAATGATTGGCCAGAACCCATCTGCTTGCTGTACGTAAAACACGAGTGCACCAAGCATACCCAGGCTATAAAATGCGTTCCCGCTGGTTGCGTTATTGGCTCGCCGTTTACATGCGTTTATGTCTTTTTTCATGTCAGTTCCTCCAACTAATGATCGTAGTATGCTCCGGAGTCGTTATAAATACTAGTCTAGCCCAAGCTGGAAGTAATGCCAGTACCACGATTCGTCGGTACTAGCTATGAAGTAACGAGGTATTTTGGGCTGTAGGGCCTGCTTCTAGCGTGCTTGGTACTGGCGCAAGTACATTTCCACGCGAGTTAGTTGATTTCTGTCGGTGCGAGCAGCCTGCCCAACAGCAGGGTCGCCGCATGCCAGACTGCATTTTGGATCGGCCGACTGCTATACGGCGAGCTCGGGTCTCGGGCTTTTTTGCGTCCAGAACCCAACAAATCCACTCGTTACGCGCCAGCGGCGTGATGTCCTGCCACATGGTGAGCATTTTTTGGTCGGTTGCTATGGCTGCCCGAAAATCATCGGGCAGTTTGTGAGCGACGCCGCCTGGGAGATTCGGCTTGTTCATATTCATATAGTACCGCAGCAATTAGGATGTTGCCAAATGCTCCACAGCTTCTGCTCTATGAACTAACCAGACTATTTGTCGAACGAGTCTTTCAAGGCAGTCTTGACGATCACTACCAATACAGCTGTCTCTATAGCGGCGATGATGATGTAATGCGGCAGGCTGCTTGCGCCGCCAAGTACAAATACCAGTGTAATGACGGCGGCAATAATATTCAGCCGACGATTGAGGTTTGGCTTGAGTATACGGGACAAATAAACCATGAAGATTGGGATGTTGAGGAGGATTGCAGAAGCCGCCATGACGGTACGCGGGCTACCTGGTATGTCAATGACGCTTGGGTCGCCAAACGCGATAAATGCAGATAACACGTCTGCCAGAATGATGTTCGCAACAACGAGAGTCCAAAGAACCGACAGTTTTTCTTGTGCTTTCATGTATGTATAGTATCACGCAGGATAGCCTAAAGTGATTTCTTTGTGAAGAAATACCAATTGTGAATCGGAGCCGGGATTCTTCCATATTTGTTCAGATATAACGACCAATGAGTCATTTGATTAGCTAACGCGTGGCATACCCCGACCGTTAGGTCGGGGTTGAACCGAACGCCGCATTGTACATGCCGGTGGCATGTACACTGCACGGGCGGAACAGCGACCAGCGGTCGATGTTGCGGGGCAAGAAGACTCCCCGGCCGTAAGGCCGTGGGAGATTCATTTTATTGCCCGCTGGTAATGTCAATTAATTTACCAGACCTGAGATGTTGGTGTGTTTGGGCCATATGTTCCGCTCACGCCAGGGTTAAACTGGTAGGGCGAGCGAAGATAATATGCGCCTCCAATAATCCATAGAGCGTATCTGTGGTACGTCCCGGTGACTTTTGTATCTCTTATCTTCGCAGCCTGACCATTTGCCAGATATATTGCATCGTAGGAGCCTTTACTTGATATTGAAGCATTGCTTACTGCGACTGTTTCGATTTGCAGGCTCGAGTAGGTGGTAATTGATATTCCGCGTTGTTTTGTATCGCTCACGGAAGTGCTTCCGATTAGCACTTCACCAACCGGGCGTGCAAGCGTCAATGTCTCGCCAATGATGCCAACACCAACAGTGGATATTTTTACATTTGATATTTGAGTAAATTTAATATCAGTTTCCAAAGTAATACCTGCGAACAGGCAATTGGATATTTGTAAGTTCCTGATATAAAATTTGTCTATACCGTATTGACCAGTAACTCCTTTTCTGGTGCACCTTGTGACGTTTGTACCGTCGACTACAGCTGTTTTATACCGAGTGAATCCGAGCGCATTGTCCAGATTACTATTGGCGGGGTTACTATTCCACACAGAGCCTCCCTTGATTGTTGCGCTGTTTTGCTGGGGCGTTGAAGAAGTATTGCTTGTTTTGCCGTAGTAGCCTACAAACGCCACTGTGGCACCCAGGGTCGTTAGTTTGGTAGAAAAAATCTCAGCACCGCTCGTCATGTCGAGGGTAATGTTTGGGTGATCAATAAGGAGCGTATCTGATATGTAGTACTTTCCGGCGGGTACTCTGATAACTGCGGGATTTTTCGAAAGACTCGCTTTGGCCGCGGCGTTGAAAGCTGCCAGGTTATCTGTATGACTATCGCCGAAGGCTCCATAGCAGCCAACGTCAAATATACTTAGCTGCGTTTGGCTTACGCAGGCTGTGTTGGCAGCGGTGGAATCACTTTTTTGTTCACTAGAGTTGGCTGTGTTTTGTGAAATCGGTTGCCCCTGCGTTACTGTTGGAGAGCTGCTGCTTGTCTGGTTTGTGCTTTTTGTTTGTCCGTCAGTACCTGCCTTGCTTTGTGTGGCTGGTTGTCCTTGGTTCATAGCTGCCTGCCTACTATTACTCTGACTAATACCTCTGGCTTCTAATAATTCTTTGCTAGTTCGAGGGGCATCATTTATTGCAGTTCCCCTGATATTGTTTGAGATATAAAGTGTCAGTAGAAAAATTAGTGTAATAATCGTTGCACTTAGCCCGGTCACAACAGCCAAAGTTTGAAGCTTAGTTTGTGGAGAAAAGTTCCTAATACTATCTATGATTTTCACGACCATGCTGTTTTGGATTTTTATAGTGTGCTGTAAAAACAGTATACTCTATGCTAGGACATAATTCACTCCAATATAGCTACCTAGGTAATGAGCCTGTTTTCTTTATCATTAAATCAGACTATCGGTTTTTAGGGGTATAGACAGTCCTCTATCATGCATGATTGAGTGATTTTTTTGGTGACTTTATCTGATATGGAAACAATTTGGGGTATCTCCTTTTTGTGAAGTATCGTATTGTCGGTCAATATGCTTGTCGATAGGAGTGAAGTAAGCATGTGCTAGGTAAGGATATTATGTGTTAGAAAACCTCGCGTTGTTTAACTTTTCCAGCTTCCTTCATAGGCCGCTCGTACTGGTAAAAGTACTCACATAGTCGCTCAAGCGGCGTCGCCTTGTCAATGCCTTTGTGTGGGCGTACACAGTTGTAGTAATTCACAAACCTGGTAAGGGCTTTGGCTCGCTCCTCACGACTGTTAAATACCTCGGCGTTATGCCAGCTCTCCATTAGTGTTCGGATGGCTCGTTCGGCTTTGCCATTCGTCTGCGGACACTTCACTTTGGTGAACTTCTGGGTGATGCCAGCCTCGCCACAGGCTTTCATGAAAGCATGTTCACCGTAACGGCCTTTGTACTCGGTGCCATTGTCGGTTAAGATTCGTTCAATACCATAGGGGCATTGAGCCAGTACAGTACTGAGGAAATCCGCGCTACTGAACATGCTCTTGTCGGGGTAGATACCAACGTACAGCTCTCTTGAGTAGTCATCAATAGCCACAAACAGATATTCGTGGCCGTCCAGCTTCGTTTCGCCCGTAAGTAGTGGTAGACGTTTAGTATCCATATGCAACATCTCGCCTGGATAGTCTTTCTCGTAACGTTTGGCAGTCCGGGCTAGTTTATCTTGGATTGATCGCTCAATTTTGCCCAGCCGCTTTAAGCCGTACTCCAGGCATTGGTAGCGTTTGTTAGTACTGACGTGCAGGCTGTAGTCATCCCGCCGAGCCCGAGTGAGGATCTTTTGTATAGTGGGGTAGGACACCCCATATTTGGCAATGAGATCTTTCTTACGTAAGTTGAGGACAAAATAATCCTCTGCCAATGCTTTACGTTGAAACGGCATGAGCCGTGTGCGTTTATGTACTACCATAGTGGTAGCCTCCTCTCGTTGGGTTAGTTAGTTGGTTGTACTCTAACTTTTACCATGGAGGAGGCTACTTTGGTTGTCTAGAAAGTTAAATAACGCTCGGGGATTTTACATATTATTTTTTGCTTGTGAGTGAAGGTTCTTCGGAGTTGCCGGCGGCTTTGACTTCCTCGCGGATTTTTTTGGAAAGTTTCTTACTAGGCCGGCCAAATACATCCACAAATGAATTCCATATTCCCCAAAAGCTAAAGATGCTCCGTACCTGGTAGGGGTTGTGCGCCGGGTTTTTATCGCCGTACTCTCGTTGCATGTTCGAAATCGTCATGGTCAGAAACTTATTCTTCTTTCTGCGCAAGACGAGCAGTGGGTATTTGAGCAAATAGCTGCGAGATGCCAGACCAACCAATAAACCCGCACCGACCAGAAATGGGTATATGATGTAGCGACTGTCTATGAGAACGCGCTTGGCTGCCAACTGAACAGAATCGGACTGGGTGAGTTTATATGGGGCGATGTTGACTGTTTTCGAGAGTGTGACATCGTTGTAGCTGACTGTTAGGGCTTGGTCTCCCGGGCTGCTACTCAGCATGGCTTTGCCCGTGGCGTCAGTGTAGACGGATTGTCCATTCAGGGTTACGCGGGCGCGCGGTAGTGGCTTGCCACTTGAGTCCCGTACGGTTAGGGCATACCGCACGCTTTTGGTCGTAAAAACAAGGTCTGTGCTGCGCACCGTGTTACCACCGGCGTCGACGCTAGTGACGCGGTAGTGAAACAGTGCGTTTGGCACTAAAAATGGGGACTTTAGAGCGACTGCGTGCGAGGTAGAACGCTCATTTTCAGAAGCGGTCAAACCGTAGGAAGTGTCTAATCCGTACTCTACCATGGAGGTGCTTGGTTCATCGGTAGTCCAGCCGACCGATACGGCGTTTACGCCTGTTTGGACGCTTTGTATGTTGGTCAAGACGGGAGGAGTTGCATCGTAGTCGCGCGGGGATGCAAGTCTGGTATATGTCGTTGGGGGTTTCTGCGCTGAGTTAGAAGGCGGTGCTTGTGCGCCAAAGTCTATCTTTGCGCTGCCATAGGCTGTCGTAACGACAGTGTCGGCATTTTTTAGGGTTGAGGTATCAAGCACGCTGATTGTACCGGTACCGAATTCTGCTGTGACTTTAAAGGTTAGAACTGCAAGCGGCAGTTCGCCGGTAATGGCACCGTCTACACTACGTTTTATGTGGATATTCCCACCACCACCGAGCCAGGTTAGTTTGTTGCTAAATGCCGACCCGCTATACGATACATCTTGAAACATGATCTGGTTCGACGGGTACGATAAGTAGACATCTGCCTCAGTAATCTCTTCCGTTGCCGATATGCCCACGGCTACAGTAAAGACATTTCCTTTAGTCACCGTCTGCGTCGCGGGCGAAAGATTTATGTTTGTCCCTGCTGCAAGAGCAGGCAACGTACCAGCAAGTGGCGCAAGGAGCGCAGCACTGAAAATAACTGCTACAAACCGGCTTTTGAGGGGTGATATATGCATTGTGTTTATGCTTCGACTACGCTTGCAATATACCACCTCCCCGCCCCTGGTGCAATCAGTATGCTGCTGAATCAGGAATAGTCTTGGAAACGCTCTAAGACCATAAACCGTAAGCCAATGTGCCCTTAACACAAAACCACAGACGTAATCGAGAGACTTTACGGTGGAGAGATTAGCTAGCCGAAAACATCGAGAGATTAGTCGCTTACGTTAACCAATAGACTGATAACAACACCCCAATTTATAAGGAAAAATATGCGGTACGCACTTGTTGCTTCGCCTAGTGTACGAATAGTTGCCAAACTGAGAAGGCAGCTCGTAACTACAAATGGAATACAAGCGTACCATATGAATACGGCAAGGACTCCGCCCAAACTGTCACTGTTCAAAAATGCCCATATAGTGCCTAATAAGAATAGACCCGACTCTATTAAGCCTAAAGCCAATACGGTCTTTTCTAGCTGGTTGTGTGAATGTCTCTTTAAGAAACTTTTCTTCTTTCGTGATTTCATAACTACACTGTAACAAAAATTGCCCTAACAACGCTAGCGGTATGCAGTTACAAGGACTTACAAGACTTGACTTCGTATAGCAAATAAAATGTGATTTCACCCGGGATGATACGTTTTACTCTGGTGGGTTCATCTGGGATTGGTTTTTGGCTCCCAGGGACTGGATATGGCACGGATTTCGTTTTTTTCGTGAGCCAGCGGAAGTATATTTTAGCCCAGTACGAACCAGTGACCTTCGCTCCCTTCGTTCGCTGGCTGT
>JBASZU010000133.1:0-19499 GCA_049661165.1 Saccharimonadales bacterium (SeqCode) | reverse complement strand
AGAAAATCCAGAAGCGCATGGGCTTAGAGCAGCCAAAGCACAAAATAGACTACGCTATAGGCGAGGTGGTAAACATCATCGACGGTCCATTCAAAGGCTTTGACGGCTCTGTATCAGAGATTGACCCGCAGAAGGGCAAACTCAAAGTCCTCGTCAACATGTTCGGCCGCGAAACCCCAGTTGAGCTCGACAGCCTACAGGTCAAAAGAGTATAAAAATTTTCAATTCGCAAAGTTCAATTTTCAGAAAATTTTCAAATAGCAAGTAGTAGACATGAGCCAGCGATATTACGACCTCGAAGAACGGTTTACAACGTTTGGAGTCTCTACCGTCACACATTTTCGAACGTACAAAGACCCTATATTTAGGAAACCTATCGAACAAGTTGTTAAGTCATCGACAAGTGTTGGCGCCAACTACGTTGAAGCAAACAACGGCTCTTCTAGGGCCGACTTTCGCAACAAGATTTTCATTGCCAAAAAAGAGGCATCGGAAACAAGATATTGGTTTAATTTCTTTCAGCGTTGTGGCGATAAAAGTCAAAAACTTTGCGAACTGCAAGATGAAATTCAGCAAATCATCATGATTCTCCAAAAGATAATAAACACTCTAAAAAGCGGCCCAGGCAAAAGCTCTGAAACTTGAACCTTGAAAATGTTCTGAAAATTGTAAACTATAAATTGAAAATTAGGCCACAGTTTGTTGATGACTTGACAGTTGACCGTTGTTAGTTGACCTATTCTATGCTAGAATAGTCTCTGTTACGCACTACTTAAAGGTAGGAGAACGGCGGGGCTAGCTTCAAATGCCTCATAATATCCCGTTCGAAAAGGAGATAACTGATGGCAAAAGTCGTCAAAGCAAACTTAAAAATGAAAATTAAAGGCGGGCAGGCTTCTGCCGCGCCGCCCGTGGGTTCTACCCTCGGTCAGTACGGCGTGAACATGATGGATTTTATCCAGCCGTTCAATGACGCCACCAAAGATATGCAGGGCAAGACTGTCACTGCGCACATCACCATTTACGATGACCGCACCATGAGTTTTCGCGTGGTCGCAGAACCAACCGACGACCGCATTCGTGCGGCTCTTGGCATACAAAAGGGTTCTGGCCGACCAAACAGCGAAAAGATTGCGAAGAAACTCAGTCAGGCAGACCTGCGCAAAATTGCCGAAGAAAAAGCCAGCGACATGAACACCGACGATGTAGAAGCCGTCATGAAAATGGTAGCTGGCACCGCCCGCAGCATGGGTGTTGAGGTGGAGGCAGTTTAAGTATGAAAGATATTGAATATCTTCCAGCCGACATGCCAGATCGGGAAAGACGATTTCGGGTCGGCCTGGTAATCGGAGATGAACCACAAGGACAAGCCGATTCACGGACACGTCTATCACCTATTGAGCTTAAGGCTGCAACTGCGCCATTACCAACTTTGCCAGGTACGCGGGTTCCTGGGGTTACAGGCGCAAAGATAGATTACGCATCTCTTCGGGAAGGAATTGATCAAATTCGGAGAAAAGCCGGTTCTACCTACTAACAACACTGATAATTGTGGGACCCTTCTTCGCCAAGGCTACGAAGGGGTTTGTACCACGAAAGGAGAATGAATTATGGCAAAGAAAAAAGTAGATGATGCAGCAGCAATGGCACTCGAGCTTGAGGCTCAGGCCGCGGCTGCTCTTGCGGCAGAAAACACAGCCGAAACAAATGAAGTTGAGGCAACAGAGGAAAAAGGCGCATCCCAGGTGAAAGCAACGGCCAAGGCAGGCAAACGAAGTGCCAAAGGCCTCGAAGAAGCCGAAGCCAAAGCAGAGAAAATTGAGCACCAGAAACACCGCGACGAAGAAGAGGCCGAAGCCGAGGCAAAACCAAAGGCTCCGGTAAAACCAACGCGCAGCCGACTGGAACGACGCAGCAAGGGCTACCGTAAAAGTGCTGAACTGGTCGAAAAGGGCAAAGTATACGCACTGGGTGAGGCGCTTGAGCTGGCTACCAAAACCAGTAGTGTCAAGTTTGACGCGAGTGTAGAGCTCCACGTGAACCTCGGAGTAGACCCACGCCAGGCAGACCAAAACATCCGCGCTAACCTTGTGCTTCCACAAGGTACCGGCAAAACTGTGCGCGTCGCAGTATTTTCTGACGACAAAGTTACTGGTGCAGACCTCGCGGGTGTAGAAGAAATCACTAAGCAACTTGATAAGGGCGAAATTAGTTTCGACACTCTCATCGCTACACCAGCCAACATGCCGAAGCTTGGCAAATACGCTCGTCTGCTTGGCCCACGCGGCCTCATGCCGAACCCAAAGAGCGGCACGGTCACGACCGATGTGCAAAAGGCTGTTTCCGAAGCAAAAGCCGGTCGCGTTGAATACCGCGTAGACAGTACCGGTATAGTCCATCTTGCCGTTGGCAAAGTCAGCTTTGGCGGAGCAAAACTACTCGAAAACGCAAGCGCTGTCATGGCCAACATAAAGAGTGCCAAGCCACAAAGTGTAAAAGGCAACTACATCAAAGCCGTCCACGTCACTACCACCATGGGCCCATCAATACCCGTAAACCCAAACGAATAGAAAGCGATGCAATGGCAAAAATAGAATCTTTCACAATTACACCGCCCAGAATTGCGTCACTACGTACGACTTTTGTAGCTAGAGACTGTGGCTACACTGTGATTCTCGGCTGTGTAGATTTTCCTGAAGAAACTTCGAGTGAAGATCGGGAGGATGGTACAGGCTATTTGCTTAGTAAAATCGATAAACAAACAGTAGCCAGAGGCCATGATGTTAATACGCACCAAGTAGCAAGTTCACTGGCCCCAATGTTTGCAACAATTTATGCGAGTATGTCTTTACGAAACCGCGTTCCTTATGCGCAAGGAACGGGAATAGTTGTACTGGGTTCTCGCCCCGTTCAAACAGGAGACAACATATCCTATAGACAATGGCAGCCAGATTTCACAACGTGGTCCGTAGGCACTGTACGCCTAGCTCTACAGAGAGGCCTTGAGCCAATAGATCTTACACGTAATGCCTATAATTTCAATGGAGATACCATCCCTTCATCTGGCGCAACTAATACAATACAAATCGGCCCCTCCCCAGAGTCAAGCGGTAGAACTTTTGAAGAAACTGCAGCAGCATTGTCTTTTACAACAATGCTCGATGCTGATTGGAATATCGGCATGGTTCGACAGCCATCAGAAACAAGAACTCTTTAGCTCTGCTTCTTCTCTCCGAAGGCGAGGTCGCCGGCGTCGCCGAGGCCTGGGACAATGTACTTTTGGTCGTTGAGACTAGGGTCTATGGCCGCACACCATATGGCTGCGTGCTTAAAACCGCGCTGTTCTAGGCCAGCACGCACGGCATCTGCCCCCGCTTGCGCAGCAATGGCCACAACTACGTGTATGTTGCTCGGCTGCCCGCCTTCGGCGATGAACTTGTCTATGCCATCGAGCAAGGAAGCGCCTGTAGCGAGCATGGGGTCAGCAACAATCAGCAAGCGACCGCTTACGTCTGGGCAGGTGCAATAATCTGCCTGTATGGTAAAGTCCCCGTTAGCGTCGTGTTTGCGGTAGGCCGCCAGAAAGGCATTATCTGCCTGTGGAAACACCTGCATGACACCATTCCACAGCGGCAAACCAGCCCGTAGTATGGTCGCCACAACTGGTTGCTGGGTCAGTCTATACCCGTGGGTTTCTTGCAAGGGTGTTTCAATAGCGATTTTTTCGTAGTGCAGCGTTTTGCTCAGCTCGTTAGCCAGCAAAAACCCCACCCGCTCCATAGTGCGCCGAAACCGCTCTCGTTCGCCGTGAACCTCCACATCGCGTAAATCTGTCACGCACTCAAGGATATTCCCGCCCAAATCACTTATATTATGCACTGTAGCCATGTGTCCTCCGTTGTTACCTATTGTACATCTTAGTGCATGATTTCACATTTGTTTGTAAATGAATGAGTATAAACTGATTTTGCTGGTCTTAATGTTATGCAAAATATATATGCAGCGGTTCTAGCGAATTTACCAAACCTCCGCCCATACTCTATTATTTTACAGATTGTGGTTGTTCAGCCTACACGCACCATATGCCGCAAAGGTGTTGGAAGGTTATGAGTACCTGATTCTCAAAACCCTTCCTGCTATACTGTGCTGTCATCCCAGCAAAGGCTGGGATCCAGAAATATATACTGGAGGTTTTGAGATTCAGGTACGAGCAAATTGACTTCTCGCCCAAAGATATATATAGTATGACAATATCAATGGCAAGGAGTGTGTGTATGAAGTATATGAAATCATTAATAATGACCGGTACTTTCCTGATTGCAGTGGCAACAATAAATATTGCAGGGGCGCAATCTGCGAGCGCAGCATGTGTGGACTATCAGTATAGCTATTCAACGACAACCAAGACTTGTGTCAAGTATATACAAATTTTGGCTAATGAAATCTATGCAAAAAGTAATGTTGGCGCATACCGTGCACCTCTAGTTGTTGACGGCAAATATGGCTCCCTGACTACCAGCTACATCACCAATATTCAAGCGTATTCTAACGTTACACTTCGGAACCCTGACGGATCACAGGGTCAAACTATATTTTTGAGTAAGGATGGCATCACGGGTCGCCAAACCTGGGCGGTTCTTTGTAATTACAGCCATGTTTTTCGAAGTAACCCGAATTATTATGTATTGAGCGCTGCGGGTTGCACAAAAAGTGATGGCACCTATACTGCATTTGACTACTTCTATGCCGTTGGCATGTCAAGCACCCCACATTGAAACACGCTTCCCGTGCGTGATTAGTCACATGGCTGACCCACACTCCCATTTAACTCCTGTGTCATCCCGACCCCCGTATCAAGTACGGGGTAAACTCCGTGGAGGGATCTTGTTAGATGCAAATACGATGAGATCTTTCGACGGAGTTTACACTGAATTCATTTCAGTGCTCAAGATGACACCAAAAAAGTGAGCGTGGGTCAGAGTATGGATAAGTTTGATGACTATACCCTCTTTGTATTACTATTAAAAAGATATGGATGACCCAAAATACAGTGCCAGGACGAACGTTCATGCCGACAGGGGCGTGTTAGGCTATGGCTCGAATCCAGAAGCCCGCTTCATTCGCGACCATGCCACGCTACGAGCCTATGTGGAAGCCCTGAAGACGCTTGGAATGAAGATTGTCCTCACCTCTGGTACCTTTGACCTTATACACGTTGGGCATGCCCGGTACATGGAACGGGCAAAATCTTACGGCGATGTCTTGATTGTCGGCGTCGACTCAGACGCAAAGGTTAAAAAACGCAAAGGACCGACCCGCCCGATTGTCCCAGAAGAAGAGCGCGTCCAAATGCTAGCCTTTTTGCGTTCGGTCGACCTCATTACGCTCAAGCACATCGATGACCCAAAGTGGAACCTAATAAAACTGGTCGAGCCAGACTGTCTTATAGTGACAGCAGAAACGTATGAAGCTGCAGAACTCAAAAAACTAGAAAAATACTGCGGCAAAGTTGTGGTTTTAGCTCCGCAAGCCACCACCTCTACCTCGGCCCAAATACGACGTATGCAAATAAGCTGGAGTGCGAACATTGTCGAGCCACTTACAGAAGTGCTTCGGCACGACAGCCTGCCGGCGGCCTCTAAGGCTATCATAGAAAAAATTGTCCACGGCGTAAAACGAGCAAAAAAATAGTATGGACCAGCAGATAATCATTTGTTATGTTCCGGTCATACACGCAGGCTACGTAGAGCTTTTTGATACGTACCCTCGCGCCACTATCGCCGTTCTAGGTGATACAGTGCTTAAAAAGCGGTTTGATTACCTCCGTAAAGACGTTCGTGCCCTACGACCAAACACTGTTGCGGGGATACTATCTGGTATGAAACGGACTGCCATAGTGCTTGAAGAAAATGACCTTGCAAATGCCTTAGAAAAGTCTGAAATCATTATGCCCGACGACGATATCAGCCATATTCTTGTAGAAGAATTTCATGTAACTCAGGCTGTTTTTGTACCGGTCTTTCTGCGTTGGGACAGAAAAGCCGTGGACACAAATCAAACCGTGCAGCCCGACAGAAGTATTGAGCTTCCGGCAGACGATGAAGTCGTAACCGCGCTTTATGAACAGGCAAGCAAAAGCACCAACTGGTGGCGCAATGTTGCCGCTGCCATTGTTGAAAACGGAGCAGTGCAGTCTGTGGCCCACAACAGTTCAGTGCCGACCGAATATTCATCTGCCGTCGATGGTGACCCGCGCATAACGGCAAGTCGCGGGGCAAATATTGATACATCCGTAGATATTCATGCCGAGACGCGTTTGATAGGTGAGGCTGCAAAGCGAGGTGAAAAACTCGCGGGCACGTCGCTTTACGTGACCACCTTCCCATGCCCCACGTGCGCAAAGTTAATTTGTGCGAGCGGCATCAAACACTGCTACTTTGTAGACGGCTACGCAACTATAGACGGCCAGTCAATCCTGAAAGCGAACGGCATTGAAATAGTGAAGATTGTGTCGCCGGCCGTTTCCTCGTCCTCGCGTCAAAAACCACGCGAGTACCCGGCTAACTGATTTTGAACTTCACTTTTGCGTCGGCAGGTTTGTTTTTATCTGGCACAATAATATGGGCGTGCAAGTGGTTTACCGAAGCGCCGTTATGCCGGACATCACCAAAGCGCATCGCGAGGCCCCCGAAATCTATCTTATACTCTGCAATAGCCCAGCGCACGTGTTCAAACAATTCTTCGCCTGCAACCGCCGGAAGCTCATCAATCGACTCGACATGCTTGCGCGCAATCGCCAGCAAATGCACCCTGGTGTGCTCATACGGCCACTGATTGAGTGTCAGTGTCCAGTATGTTCCTTGACGTAAAACAGGCTGCTTGTGGTACTTCGCTATATATTCCTCATCAAAAGGACATACGCCGTCCTCCGCAATGCCTTTCATAACACTAAGCTGATCATCATGACGAGCATTTTCAATGTTGACATAATCTGCCATCAGACTGCGGTGCCTCCCATACGGATGGGCGGATGTGCTTTGTATTCCTCGATGGAAAAGTGTTCCGTACGGAAATCTTCCAGCCGCTTCACGCTTGGGTCGACTTTGAGTAGCGGGAATGGATAAGCTGGGCGGGATAGTAGTTCTTCGACCATAGCCGCGTGTTGGTCATACATGTGGGCGTTTGAGATGACGTGCACCAACTTGCGCGGCTTATAGCCTGTCACCTGCGCCACCATAATGAGTAGCAGGGCGTAGTGCACCATATTGAACGGGACGCCTATGGGCACATCACCGCTACGCTGAAAATGCACTAAGGACATCTCACCGTTTTTGACGTCAATGTTGTAGTGCTGCAAGCCGTGGCACGGCACAACAAGAACCTTTTGCTGACGGCCGGGTGCTCGTGAAATGTACTGGGGTATGAACGGCGTAACTATATGTGTGCGCAGTTCTGGCCGTGCCTTCATTTGCTCTATCATCACGCCGTACTGGTTAAACCCACCTTCTTCCAGAGTAGGAAAATCGTGAAACGCAGCTCCATACGAGCCGGGGCCAAGGTCACCCAGTTCCAACCCGCGTTTTTTGGCTTTTGCTTCATCCATAGTCCAAGGTCTCCAGAACTTACAACCATAGACCTCCAGCTCTTGTTGAGTTCGCGCTCCATTTATAAAGCCGAGGATTTCGCCGACTGATTGCCGTAGCATGCCCGCTAGCTCCCGGTGTGTTTCGTCCGATTCATACGTTGCTATTGCTTCTGGTGTTGAAACCTTGGTAAGGTCACGTTCGGTGATGAGCGGAAACCCGTTTTCAAGGTCGTATTCGAGAATTGCGCCAAGCACCTCTGTAGAACCTTCATCCATGCCAGACTGGGCTGGATTGCCAGTTTCCTTAATACGGCGCAGCAGCGTTTTGTATTGTTCATCCGGCGTACGAATCTTTTTATACGCAACTGGCGAAACATGGGTAGATATAGCTGACATCAAAACCTCCACTTAGTCTCTATTAGTATATCACCCAGTTTATACTCGTTCGTAGACAACAAAATCGTATGCGTACTGGTTTTTTTCGTCGCTGAAGTGCTTTTGGCGGGAAGCTTCGCACCAGATTGCCCGGTCAATAGCGGGGAAGTGTGCATCACCATCTATACGGGTATGAACTTCGGTTACATACAACCGGTCTGCCGTGTGGATTGTGACTGCGTACACCTGCGCTCCGCCAATGATAAAGATATCGTCGCCCAGACTACGAATATCTTCGATGTTGTGAATAATCTCAACACCATGGCTAGCAAATGCTGGGTCGCGCGTGAGCACCACATTGCGGCGGTTCGGCAGGGGTTTTCCCAGACGCGTCAAAATAGATTCGAACGTCGTCCGCCCCATCACCACGGTATGTCCAGAGGTGATTTCTTTGAAGTGTTTTAGGTCGGCAGGCAAATACCACGGTAAGTCATTCCGCGCGCCAATAACATTACCCTCCGCCATCGCAACAACTATCGTTACCATGCATCTAGTATAGCGAATACCCTAGCTTCCACCCACAATTTCGACTCTAGTATCAATTCTGTCCCAGCTGGGACATAATTGATACTATGGTTGAGGTATTTTACGGGGAAGAGGATGGGTGTATAATGAGCTGTGAATTATGAGTCGTGGCAAATATATTGTACTAGAGGGCGCTCAGGGCGCTGGAAAGTCTACCATTGCCAGTATGGTCATGCACGAGTTGCGGCAGCTTGGCATATCTGCGCGTACCATGCACGAACCAGACGGCAAGGCCGACGCTACGACCAAAGAGATACGCCGTCTTACCCAAGACCCCAAGTACCCCATGAACACCCGTACCGAGGTACTGCTGTACAACGCCGCTCGCAGCCAGTCGCTTGAAGCTGTTCGTGCCGCTCGTGACAGTGGCGATATTGTCATCGTCGACCGCAGTTACCTTACCACTCTTGCAGTCCAGTTTTATGGCAGGGGTGACATAAAGGATTACCAGCGTCTGAACGACATCGTCACATTTGCTGTCGGTGATATGTGGCCGGACATGACCATTGTACTCGACGCGCCGGTTGACATACTTCGAGAACGAGCGAAGCAGCGAAATGAACATGATAGATTCGATAATCTCAACAATGAAATGCTCGAAAGAATCCGCGCTGGTTATCTCTGGGAAGCCAGACAACGAAACATGCCCATCGTTTATGCAACCGGTCGGGTCGATGAGGTTTTTAAAGATGTTTGGCGGCACATGTCAATTATCTTAGGGCTTACCGACCAGGCAGTCTCCGAACCGACATCGGTAGCAGATTTGCTAGCAAAAAGTCCGGCAGCAACAGTTCTTCAAGGGAATCAGTTTTCCGCGGACACTGGACGTGCTACAACCTCATACTACGTTCCAGGCTCCCTTCCAGATGATCTTCAGTGCGACTACTGTGATGCTATGGAACGTATACTCAGTGAGCGCCGCACGCTGGTAGGAAAGCTCGCCCAGTATTTCCGCGCACAATATTCGACAGTCAACAACGATTCAGAAGCACAGAAATTAGCACTCACGACGTTGAAGCCACTTCTGCCAGTTGCTTGCTCACCTAAACAGCTTATTCACGTTCTGCAGGAAGTAGAGCGGCTCGAGCTACCGGCGGAAGCGCTCGTGTTCTTGCCAAATGGATTTGCGAACCATAGCGAACCTGTTAAGCTCATAAACTGCACACCCCGCAACGAGCTCGATTTACTACCCGCCATGCTGTACGAATCGCTCGATTTACCTATGAATGAAGTGAAGACAACGGTGGAAAAATGGTCATATGAGGTGAAATCACACCTTTTTATTGACTATGTGCGCCAGTATCCCAACGGCAAAGCGCTGGCTGGTGCAACCTATGAGTGGGACTTTATGGCCGAGTTTGGTTTGCTACAGGATTTGCCAGATGAAGTTCGCTCCCTCGTTAAGCTCCAGTGCCTTACGCCGCGCTATGGTTATGACGTGCCCACCGAAATTGAGGCAGCCAGTCTGAGCGACGACTACGACGCCATATTCGACCAAAGCCTTCAGCTCCAAAGTACTCTCCAAGCCCGTGGTTTCACCGCCGAGTCCCAATACACCACTCTCCTCGGCCACAAACAACGCTGGAGCATTTTTCTATCTGCGGCCAACCAGAAGGTTTTTTGCAATTCAGCTAGCTCTATTGCCGAAAATATCTTAGCTATAGTCCACGAAAGACATCCTTTGATATGGAAGTAGCTATCGGCACCGACAGAATAGTTCTTAAGGGAAATAATCACGTCATAAAATTCCCCCGGGTCAGTCTAGTCAAGCCCATCAATGAGACATGGCATCTGAAACAGTATGGAAAAGCCGCAGTTGTTGACAGCTGGAGACTGTCCCCCCAAATACACCATTCGATGCAGTGGTTTCTCCTTCACGGCATAAGTGCTAACCGCCGTGAAGCGCGGCTAGCAAAAATCCAGCCAGAAATAGTTGCGGTAACGCGAACAATCTTGGGGGGGGTTAGTGAATGTACAGCCTCGATTAAAACCGCCAGAAGGTACCGACGTTTATGATCGGGCAACTGTATTCTATGCCGCACTTGGAGCGAAAGATATGGCCCGGCTGGGTCATACAATAGAAAGTGAAGGCAACTTTGGGGTCACGCAGGAGGGGCGTGTAGTTTTCACTGACGGTGGGAGTTTAGGGCTGGAAACACTTGTTCAGGAACAAAAAACCTCGAAGATTGTGACACCCCTAGCTGCGCTTTCCCTAATCCACAACACACCCAGTGCTACTGAACCCCCTGCAGCTACTTGACATACCGGACACATTTCATTACCCTAATGTCTATGTCATCAACTATGCGTAGCCTTATTATTCTCGGCCTACAGGGGCTGTGCTTCAGCATGGTTGAAGCCTCGAGAACATAATCTCGCTAGCACAGTCCAAAACCAAATGGCTTCAACGGAAGCCATTTTTAATACTAGAAAGAGGAAAATATGAGAATATTAACACCAGAAACAGATACAGGCGGGAGAACTGACAAATATGCGGATTTTCCTGGCGCTGTCTTAGAAGTATTAGCCGCCCGTGAGGGTATGTTAAACAGCGCGGAACAATCCGCACGTCCGCTTGGCGCTATGGTAGCGGCCAGTACAATGCCCCCTGATGTACTTAGAGAGTTTTCAGTAGGAACAAAAACATGACAGGTGAAAGCCTGACCGATAAACTGTCCGGGTGGTATCCAGACTTATTTGAACCCGCTTCTGTACATGCAGATTGTTATGTTGGGTACCCAGATGTGCAAAAATCAATCCTGCTTGAACGTGATTTGCATGAGAAAATCGGCAATCTAGTTGCGAGGATACAATTTGTTACCCTGTCAGAGTTAGAAGAAACATATGAGGGACTAGCGGCATGAGTGGGAAAACATATGGGCCGTATAGCCCTTTTCGGGTGGCCAATGGGTTTGTGTATACCTCTGGGCAGATTGGGGCGGTAAAAGGTGTGGCCGAACCAGATGTGCAATCTCAGGTGAAACAAGCGCTCGAAAACCTTGCGGGCATACTTGGCGATGCTGGCTGCGAGCTCAGTGATGTGGTGAAAACCACGGTATTTCTGACCGACATGAAGCATTATGCAGCCATGAACGAAGTATATGCAGCGGTCTTCGAGAAAGCTGGTGCGGCGCCAGCCAGAACATGCGTGGCTGTAGCCGAGCTACCGCGCGTCGCAAACAATCCACTTTTGGTTGAGGTTGAGGCTGTTGCGCTCCTTCGGGAGTATAACAAGTGAGCCCAACAACCATAAATGACATTGTACGTGAAGTTCTAACCTCACGCGTGTACGATGTGGCTCGTAAAACACCACTTGAAAAAGCTTCAAAACTGAGTGCAAGCCTAAAAACGAGCGTCTACCTTAAGCGCGAGGACATGCAGCTAGTACACAGCTTTAAACTCCGCGGTGCATACAACAAAATGTGCCGATTAACTGATGCCGAAAAAAAACGCGGCGTCATTGCCGCCAGCGCAGGCAATCATGCCCAAGGCGTTGCCTTAGCAGCGAACAAAATTGGGCTGTCTGCTCTCATCGTCATGCCCATAACAACACCAAGCATAAAGGTTGAAGCCGTCAAGCACTACGGTGCGGAAGTGGTGCTGACGGGAGATAATTATACTGAAGCCGCCGAAGCATGCGCGGGACTCGCTAAAACGACGAAGCGCACGTTTATTCACCCATACGACGACCCGCTCGTCATAGCCGGGCAGGGTACGATAGGCCAAGAAATCATCGAGCAACTTCCAGATGTCACGCATATATTTGTGCCCGTCGGCGGCGGAGGACTGATAGCCGGAATTGCTCACTACGTGAAAACGGTTCGTCCTGATGTGCAAATTATAGGGGTAGAACCTGTCGATAGTGCTGCCATGACCAAAAGCCTGGCAAAGGGCGAGCGCGTAGCACTCAAACACGTCGGTATATTCGCCGATGGTGTTGCCGTGAAGCAAGTTGGCCAACACACATTTGCTGCGGCGAAGCGGCTTGTGGACGACTGCATAACCGTTGGTACAGACCAAATCTGTGCGGCCATAAACGATGCGTTTGACGCAACGCGCACCATTTTGGAACCGTCTGGGGCGCTCGCGCTTGCAGGACTCAAACAGTACAACCTACCCGCTACCGCACACGCTGTAGCAATTTGCAGCGGTGCAAACGTAAGTTTTGAACGGTTGCAGCAAATTGCCGAACGCATGCTCATTGGCTCTGGACGTGAAGCCCTGGTAGCAGTGACATTGCCTGAACGCCCTGGCGCATTTCTAGAGTTTTGTGACCGAATCGTTGACAAGCGCAGCATTACGGAATTTTCTTACCGGTTTCGTTCGCGCGCAGTTGCGCATGTGCTGGCTGGTATATCGGTAAAAGACGCCAGCGACAAGGCTGAACTGCTCGCGCTCATGTCGAAGCAGGGTTTCGACCATGTAGACCTATCCGATGACGACATCGCCAAAGAACACGTGCGACATATGATAGGTGGCTCCGGTCCCGCAAAAGAATTGCGCTACCACGTGGAGTTTCCGGAACGACCAGGGGCGCTTGGTGAGTTTTTGCACACCGTCGGAACTAAATGGAATGTATCATTGTTTCACTACCGCTCTAGCGCAAGTGACATTGGTCGCGTCCTCATCGGCTTTGAAACAGTCGACCGCAAAGCACTCGAACGAAAATTGACTGACACAGGATTTACCTATTCCCAGGCGAATCACAACGCAGCCCTACAAACATTCTGTTAACCTGCGTGAAAGCTCCGACCTTTCACGGTTTGCTCGCGTGAAAGGTCGGAGCTTTCACGCTTAAAAAATCATAATATGCTGGTGGTGACAATTTTTTGGTGCCAGGCACCGTTGCTTCGTTGTTAGGTAGAGTGCACACTGGTAGGCATGTATGGACTTGTAATTGATACCCGAAATCAAACATGGGATGAATCTCGCGGCTTTAGCCTGGCCGAGCTTGAACGGCCAACGCTCAATGAAGCAGCCGACCCCGACGACGCCAGCTCCGTTATTGTCCGGGTGAAATACGCCGGCGTTTGCGGCAGTGACCGCGGCCTCTGGTATCGCAATGCGTTTAAAGACCAGTTCTTAAAGGCGCTTGACAGGGATAGTATAAAAGGCCGTGTGGTCGGGCATGAATTTGTGGGCGAAGTGGTAGAAGCTGGCTCAAAGGTGAATTCACTCTACTGGGACCCAGACCCCAAAAACGTCGCCAAGATAGAGATTGGTAGCCTCGTCTCGGGTGACAGCCACGTCACGTGCGGTCGTTGCTATCAGTGCCGAATTGGTCAGGCAAATGTGTGTATGAACGAAGCAATCTTGGGTATAACTATAGACGGAATTTTTGCCGAATACGTAAAGCTACCAGCCAAAAACCTCTGGGCCATAGACAAAAACCGCATTCGCCCCGAAGTTGCCGCCGTAATGGATCCGTTTGGCAACGCCATTCACGCCCTCACAAAAGTTGATGTGCGCGGGCAGCGTGTCGCTATATTTGGCGCGGGACCAATCGGACTCTTTAGCATACTAATAGCCCAAAAATTTGGTGCCGCCAAAGTGATTGCGGTTGATGTCAGCCCGGCCAACCTCGAGCTTGCAAAACAGTGCGGCGCCGACGAAACCATTCTCATCGAGAAATCTGAAAAAACAAACGCATGGGAACATGACGCCAGCGTTGTTGAGCGAATTCGCGAACTCACCTACGGAAAAGGTGTTGACGTAAGCATGGAAATGGCTGGTCCTGCCAGCAGCGTCAATAACGCCATTGATAGCACTCGCCGCGGCGGGCACGTTGTACTGTTCGGCGTGAAAGACGGTGACCTTGTCATACCGCAGTTCCCGCGCCTCATCGTGGCAGGTTTGACACTACATTGCATCATCGGACGGGAAATCTTCAACACCTGGCAACTGTCGCAGCGCGTTCTCGCACAGGCCAGCAATGGCATCCAGGACAAGGTGTGGAATGTCATTCTTAAGGGAGGGCAAGACACCATGCTAAACCTCAGTGAATTTGACCCCACGGTCTTCGAGCAAAAAATGAACGAACACCCGAAACTCATCTTTAATATGGAAGCATAATGAATAAATTACCCTGTCACCATTATCCTGTCACATTGCATTCACCTTTTACCATTAGCGATGAAAGAACTAATCGTTACAAGATAGTGAATAATGGTATGTGACACGTCACAGGATAAAGGCTAATCAGAAAGGATTTTACTCATGTACACGTCGCTCAAACCCATCCTCGGCACCGAACTACAAAGCATAAAGGACCAATCGCTCTGGAAAGAAGAGCGCGTTATTATGAGCCCGCAAGGCCGCGAAATCACGGTCGACGGCAAAAAACTGCTGAACTTCTGCGCAAACAACTACCTTGGCTTTTCTGGAACAGATGGAGTGCGTGAAGCATCCGACGCCGCCCTGGCGCGCTGGGGGTTTGGCCAAGCCAGCGTCCGCTTCATTTGCGGTACTCAGGGTATACACAAGGAACTCGAAGCCGCCACGGCCAAGTTTGTCCGCATGGATGATGCCATTCTGTACTCATCCTGCTTTATGGCAAATGTGGGGCTCTTCCAAACCTTTTTCGGCCCCGAAGACGCCATCATTAGCGACGAGCTAAACCACGCGAGCATCATCGACGCCGTACGGCTCACCAAGTCCGAGCGCCTCATTTATGCCCATATGGATATGGCCGACCTTGAGGCAAAACTACAAAGCGTCAAAGACATGCGACTAAAAGTCATTGCTACCGACGGTGTGTTTTCTATGGACGGTCACATTGCCCCGTTAAAGGACATTTGCGACCTAGCAGATACGTATGGTGCCCTTGTTATGGTGGACGACGCACATGCCACCGGAGTTTTAGGTGCTACCGGCCGGGGTACGCCAGAATTCACCGGTACCGAAGGGCGCATAGACTTCCTAACCGGCACCTTCGGCAAGGCGCTCGGCGGCGCTGGCGGTGCGTTCATTGCCAGTCACCAAGAGGCTGTTGACTACCTTCGCCAACGCTCGCGCACCTACCTCTTTAGTAATGCCATGGAAGTTGGCACTTGCGGCGCTTCGCTGTACACACTCGATTACATTCAAAAGCACCCTGAGCTTGTCAAAAAACTGAAAGACAACACCGCACTGTTCCGCACCCTTATGAGCGAAGCGGGCTTCAACGTGGCTGGCGGCGAACACCCCATCACCCCAATTATGTTTGCCGAGGAAAAAGACGCCGTAGAAACCGCACGCAAGCTCTTCGAAGAAGGCATTTACGTGGTGGGCTTCAGCTTCCCGGTTGTACCAAAGGGCAAAGCTCGCATTCGCGTGCAGATTAGCGCCGCTCACACCGAAAGCGATATCCGCTTCCTCGTCGATAAGTTTGTGGCTGTCACTTGGAAGAAGTAGTGAGCAGGGAGCTATTTGGCACCGATGGCGTACGGGCACTCGCGGGCGAGTATCCGCTTGATGATGCTGGCTGTCTGGCCATTGGACGAGCGGTAGGCACACAGTTTGCAGAAGCTGGCCAACAAATTGTCATAGCATGTGATACGCGCGAATCATCGCAGCACATAGTCGAAACAATCTCTGCCGGGCTGCAAGCTGTTGGTGCAAATGTTACCTTTGCGGGAATTATGCCAACACCGGGCTTGGCAAACATCACCGCCCAGCACCCAGAATTTGTCGCTGGCGTTATGATAACCGCTAGCCATAATCCCTTTGAATATAACGGCGTAAAAGTATTCACATCCGCGGGCGGCAAACTGCCTGACGAGGTTGAGGAGCAATTAAATACTAAAATTGAGGCCGGAGTCCCAGACCGTAACACTGGCACATTTACAAAACTCGATCTTATCTCGGAATACGAAAGTTTTCTAACCAGCACCGCAGACGGTTTACGGTTGGACACCCTAAAGATTGTCGTCGATACCGCCAACGGTGCTGCCAGCGGTATAGGCCAACAAATCTTTGAAGAACTAGGGGCTGAAGTAATTGGACTTGGTAATACTCCAAACGGAAGAAACATAAACATACGCTGTGGCGCCACCGACACACAGGCTCTGCGAGATGCGGTACTTGAGCATCAGGCAGACATCGGCATTGCGGTTGATGGTGACGCCGACCGACTGATTATGGTTGATGCCCTTGGTCGTGAATGTAACGGTGACTACCTGTTGTACCTCCTCGCCGTCGCGAACGGTTACAACCAGGTGGTCGCAACCGTCATGTCAAACTTAGGCCTTGAGCAAGCTCTTGCAAATAAAGAAATTTCGCTCGATCGCACGGCAGTCGGTGACCGTTATGTGCTTGAAAGACTCCTCCAGGCTGACTACAAGATAGGTGGTGAGCAATCTGGACATATTATATTACCCGAACTGTCTACTACGGGCGACGGACTGTTTGCCGCAGTGCAGGTACTGAAAGCTATAGCTCAGTCAGGAAGAGCCCTTAGTGAATGGCGAGACGACATAGCAATGCTACCTCAAGCTCTCGTAAACTTTTACATTGCTGACAAAACGAAGTTAAACTCGCCAGAGGTCACAGAGTATGTCCAGGTGAAAACAACCGAGCTCGGCAGCGCTGGACGTATACTCGTGCGCCCCAGCGGCACTGAACCACTCGCTCGTGTTATGGTAGAAGCGCCAAATGCCAACGACCTCGCTCAAGAAATGGCAACCCACATAGCGGAGCTCGTCCAGTGAAACCATTCCCAACCCAACTTGCAACGACTCCTGTTGTTCTCGGCCCAAACGATACAGAAGGGTCAACAGCGGCAGCCCTTCAAACGCTGGCAGAAAAAGGTTTTTACGTCCAACTTGGCATAACAGCCGCAGACGTGACTGCCTTGCAGGCACTATCCCATCAAACATCAATTCTAAAATACTGTCCACGCGACTGCACCGAGCGCTTCAAAGATGAACCAACTGTACGTCACTGGCTTCTTAAGGAGCGGCTGGTGTTTATACTGAAAGAAAAGTCTACCGAACGGCTCGCCGGTATCGCCTGGACTGGCCCGGGCACATCACCGCACATACCTGAAGGAAAACTCACCGGCGGCTTACGGCTCAGTGAAACGTTTCAGGGGCTAGGGCTGTCGACACCATTTCTTAAGGTAGTGCTTGAGCACACAAAACACGAGTATTCTAGCGAACTCCTCTGGTTTGAATGCTGGCAAAGCAACGCCGGCGCCGTTCATATCTACCAAAAACTCGGCTTTAAAATAGTCGAAACAGAGTCGGCAAGCCGCCCAACTCCTACAGGAGCTCGCGAACCCGATACACGTACCTATATGGTGCTTGCATAATTTGAAATTGACATGGTATAATTACCTCTGTTACCAAAGACAGTGACTGCTCAGGAACAAATGGGCTTAATTTGTCACCGAGGCGACGAAATCATTTTATTTCGTTCATAAACGCTTTTGGTATACAAGAGCGTTTTCTTTATGTAACAAGAACATCAACTTGGTCGATGTTGAAGTTCTCCGTATAAAAACTAATGCTCAACCCAGGTAAGGGAAAAGAGCAGCCAGAGCGAAAACCGCGCTTTTCGCCCTGCGCGATGAGAAAAACCGTGAGGTTTGTCTCCATTACCAGGAAATGAATGGCACTAAGTAAAACCCAAAAAGATGATGTGGTCGCAGAAGTTGCTGACCTACTGAAATCTGCCAAAATGACCGTGGTCGCCAAATACCAGGGCACAACCGTGAAGGCGCTACAGCAGCTCCGCCGCGACGCCCGTGACAATGGTACCCGCGTAAAAGTGGTTAAAAACCGCCTCGTCATTAAGGCATTGCAGCAAAACGACTCACTGAAAGATGTCAGCACCAGCGATCTACAAGGTATGCTGCTGTACGCTTTCAACAGTGAAGACGAAGTAGCGCCTGCCCAAGCACTGAAAGAATTTGCCAAAGCAAACCCTACCATAGAGTTCGTTGGCGCTTTTAGTCCAGACGGCACCTACATGGACGCCGCTCAGGTGAAAACCCTGGCAGACCTGCCAAGCAAGGAAACACTCATTGGTCAAGTGGTCGAAACACTGCTTTCACCGGTCAACAACGTTACCAATGCGCTCTCTGGCAACCTGCATGCACTGCTGGACGGCGTACGCGACAAAGCAGCTGCTTAGTCGCTTCATTAACAATTATCCTGTCACCTGTCACAATGGATTACCGATTGGCGTGTAACGATTGAGCTTCAATGGCTACATGCTACAGGTTAATTCTACGTGACATGTCACAGGTCACACGATAATCAAGGAGATAAATTATGGCTGATGTAAAAAAACTCGCCGAAGAGCTCACCAAGCTCACTGTACTAGAAGTAAACGAACTAAAAACCATCCTGAAGGATGAGTACGGCATTGAGCCCGCTGCTGCTGCCGTTGCGGTTGCTGCAGGTCCTGCCGCTGGCGGTGAAGCCGCTGCTGCCGACGAAAAGTCTGAATACGACGTGAGCCTAAAAGACGCTGGCGCCCAGAAAGTCGCTGTCATCAAGGCTGTTAAGGAACTAACTGGTCTCGGCCTCGGCGAAGCAAAAGCTCTCGTAGACGGCGCACCAAAGGTTGTACTTGAGAAAGCTAAGAAAGAAGACGCTGAAGCTGCCAAAAAAGCCCTCGAAGAGGCTGGCGCTACTGTCGAATTGGTCTAAAACACCGTCTTACTCTGCAAAAACTACCTGCTTCCGGGTAGTTTTTGTTTGAAGCGGGCATTTTTCAATTTTTAATACGCAATTTTCAGAAAATACTCAAAGTTCAGAGCTCAGACGGTCCATATACAATGTTCAAAAAGAGTAAAAGAATGACGTATGACGAATGAAAAATGGCGTATAACCTTCAGTCCTGTCATTCCCGCTCCACAACCCAAGCTGAGGGTAAACTCCGACGGGAACCCAGTCAGGAATCATCCCGCCTACTGGCGGGATACAACTAGAACGAGCATGCGTAGTCACCCGGCTGTCATGTTGTTAGG
>JBASZU010000132.1:0-2545 GCA_049661165.1 Saccharimonadales bacterium (SeqCode) | reverse complement strand
CTATGAAATTGCTCGAATGTATGTCTGGCATCGGGCGGCGGCGACCCAGCAGTGTCTCGACGTAGCCATCTTTTTTGGCCTGTTCCTTCAGGCCGTTTAGGTAGCCGAGGAGCGGCGCGCGTACCTTGAAATATTCGTCTATAAACGACTTTGCCTGGGTAAAATTCATACCCGTTGCAGCCGCCAGCCCGTGTGGACTCATACCGTACAGCACACCAAAATTGATGGTTTTTGCGGCCGAACGCATCTGTTTGGTGACATCTTCGGGGCTACGGCCATACACTTCGGCAGCAGTAGTTAGGTGAATATCGGCGCCGCGGTTAAACATACTCACCATCTCGCTATCGCCACTCATGGCTGCGGCGAGGCGTAGTTCAAACTGGCTGTAGTCGGCGCTCACGAACTTCCTGCCCTTGCCTGCCACAAACGCCGCCCGAATGTGCTTGCCTAGTTCTGTGCGCACTGGTATGTTCTGCAGGTTTGGGTCATTACTACTGAGCCGGCCAGTCTGAGCAATGGTAAGGTTAAATGTGGTGTGCACGCGGCCATGGCCGTCGACCAGTTTTGGCAGCGTATCGACATAGGTATTTTTTAGCTTCGTCACTTCGCGGTACTGACTAATAAGGTCAATTATGGGGTGAGCTACGCGCAGTTTATCCAGCTCGCTTGCCGCTGTACTGTAGCCTGTTTTACCCTTTTTCACGCCCGCCGTTGGCAACCCAAGTTTGTCAAAAAGTATGGTCGCAAGCTGCGCCGGACTGGCAATGTTAAACTCGGCATCAGCGTGGCCATAAATTTGTTGTTCAAGGTCGGAAATGCTGTCTTCTATCTGTTCTGAGAACTGCGCCAGGTACAATGTGTCGAGCTGAATTCCCGCGTACTCCATACGCGCAAGTACCGGTATGACGGGCATATCGACAATAGAATTTAGAATTTCGAATTTAGAATTTGCCTGAAATTCTTCGCGCTGCTTTGCGGTAATGGCCCGAATAATAGCAGCTATTTCAGCGCCGCGACCAAGTAGCTCTTCGTCGCTCATATCTTCAAAAGATGAGCCGTCATATCCAAGTACGTCAGCAGCAACATCAGTCAATGTTTGCGCACGAATAAGGCTATTGAGCGTAAACGCCGCAACCAGTACATCGTGTGTGACTTCGGGCAGTTTCTCCACCCCCATACCGAGTAGTGTCTTTAGGCTAGACTTCACGTCGTAGCCAATGAGTCTTGAATCTTGAATCTTGAATCTTGAAAGGACCTTTGCAGCATCAACTTTTGCTAGGTCAAACGCATAGGTCAGCTTGTCGTCTGCCGATACTATGAGCACTTTCGGGTCACGTCCCGCCACTCCAGCCGAGCGCCCGTACACTACCAATTCCGCCCCATTTGGGATTTTTACAGAGGCGAGTTTCACCTCATCGTCAATAATACGGTTCTCCCCAACCGTAAACCCATGATTCAAAATTCCAGATTCATGCTTCTGCAAATCCACGTGTAAAATGTCGGGAAGCTGGCGGGCAAGACTCCTAAATTCAAGCTTTTCGAGTAGCGCAGCAATCTTCGCCGGGTTTGCACCCAAGTGGCCGTCCATGCGCTCGAGGTCAAGCGGCACGGGTGCATCCAGCCACAGTGCGGCAAGTTTTTTACTCATGTAGGCGCTTTCTTTACCGGCTTCAAGCTTTTTGCGCACACTGTCTTTCACCTGCCAGAGGTTTTCGTACACGCTGTCCATGGTTTTGTAGTCTTGCAGCAGCTGAATAGCAGTTTTTTCACCTATGCCTGGAACACCCGGAATGTTGTCTGAGCTGTCGCCCTTGAGAGCTTTGAGGTCAAGAAATTGTTCGGGTTCTATGCCGTATTTGGCCGTAAAACTTTCTGGTGAATACAATTCTATGTCGCTTAAACCCTTTTTCAGCCGGTACATTTTGGTCAGCGGGCCAACGCACTGGAGTGCGTCCATGTCACTGGTAATAAGCAGCGTTTCTATACCCTCTTTGCTCGCTTCGTGAGCGAGTGTGGCCATGATGTCATCCGCCTCGTAATCATCGAGTTCGTATAGTGGCCAGCCAAACGCATCGAGCAGTTCGTGCAGCACCGGGATTTGTTCATAAAAGTCTGGTGGTGCTGGCTTGCGCCCCGCTTTGTACTCTGGGTATATGGCAAGTCGCGAACGGATGTTTGTTTTTGGTTTGTCCCACGCTACTGCTACATAGTCAGGCTTGAGGCGACGAATGACTTCGAGCGCCATGGTTGCAAACCCAAACACGCCGCCCGTAGGCGTACCGTCTTTGGTGCTGAGGTTTGGCATGGCGTAATACCCACGGTAAAAGACCGACTTTCCGTCAATCACCGCTAGCCGTTTCCTCTGCTCCTCAGCCATAGGTGTTATTATACCTCAGTGGACCCCATGAGGTAACCCGAACCTGACCCACACTCACTTTTTTGACACATAACAAAAACGACCCTACAGTTTTGGTTACAAAAGCTAAAACAGAAAGGTCGTTTTCTAATGACTACACTACAAAAGATGGCAACTGCTGTAAAGCGG
>JBASZU010000131.1:0-3100 GCA_049661165.1 Saccharimonadales bacterium (SeqCode) | reverse complement strand
ACTGCGGATAAGTGCAGTGTATTTTTTGTCACCCACTTTCAGTTCTACTGGGTGGTGACGACCTGCTTGATGAAAGGCCTTGGCCAGAGCCTGGTATTCTGCCTGGATATGAATGGAATCTTTGCCGTGGTCATGGATGACCGCAGGGACAACGCCTGTTTTTCTTAGGCGTTTCACACCCTTACCAAGTGTGTCACGCGGCTCTACTAGTAATGTAATAGTATCCGACATGTATTTCTCCTTATTTCAGGATAATATTGTACCACAACATCATCGATTACTGTATGATTACGTACTAAACAGCTACAATTCCCGAAAAGCATCTTGATCCTTGCACGGTTTTAGAGATGAATCTGACCAATAAATCCCGTTATCTGTACATCTAATCAGATCCCGCAGCCTCGGTCGGAATGACAATGGGGCTAAAAAGAGGGCTATCCAAAAGCGTTACTTCGCTTATCGAAAATATTTGCGGTCTTTTGTCCAAAAAATGACAAAAAATACTATCGAACATGCTACGGTAAATAATGAATTAGTATTCTTACCGGACAGAAAGTCAAGCGCCATAGTAACGGAAACCAGCGACAATAGGATGGTGTTCGCGATAAGTGCCCATAATTTTCCCTTCTTCATCTCATGTACGAGATAAAACTGGCCGACAATATATGCCACCAATATTCCGAGCACAAGCATCGAGCTTAAGCTTACACCGCTACTGATACTCCCAAAAACAAAGACTATAACCGCAACGGCCGCCAAGCCAAACGCCATTGCGAGCAGGCTCAGAATGTAGTAGATGCGAATCGAAAGCGGCGGTATCGTTTCTCTTGTGGGTACGACTGGTATGACTGGGGCTGCGGCAACCTGGCCAGCAGAACTCGTATTCGGGATGGCCGGTACTGTCTCGAGTGGGGATTGAGACTGGAATTGTGGCTGTAGCGACTGCGGAGGTTGGGGCTGTGGTGATGGAGGAGTTTGGGGTTCCATTTGTATGTTCCTTGAAGTTATTCGGGTTAGTACGATACAAAATTTATTATACACCGTTCATTTACGACGTTCATCGCAATCTGACCCACACTCACTTTTTACTCCTGTGTCATCCCGACCCCCGTATCAAGTACGGGGTAAACTCCGTGGAGGGATCTCGTTAGGTGTGCGTCAGACGGGATCTTTCGGCGGAGTTTACACTGAATTCATTTCAGTGCTCAAGATGACATTCAAAAAGTGAGTGTGGGTCAGCATCGCAATATATCGCATCTAAGGGCATACTATGGTGCATCATCCGAAACTGAATATCCTCATTCTTGATTGTTCCCTTGTGCGATACAATGGTGCTATGTTTGACGTCACCCACATAGTCCAGTCTGGTGGACTACTCATACTCTTCCTCATCATTTTTGCCGAAAGCGGTATGATGGTCGGTTTCTTTTTCCCGGGTGATACCCTGCTGTTCAGCGCTGGCATACTGGCGGCCGCCGACCAGATTCCCATAGTATGGACCATAGTAGTCATTGCTGCCGCAGCCATCATCGGCGACAACACGGGCTATCACATCGGTCGCAAGCTCGGACCACGGCTATTCAAAAAAGAGGATGGCCTCATCTTCCGCAAAGACCTCATTATGAAGGCTGAAAAATTTTATGAAAAATGGGGCACAAAAACAATGCTCGTTGCTCACTTTATACCAATTGTCCGCTCATTTGCCCCTGTTACTGCAGGTGCGGGCAAGATGGACTACAAACAGTTCGTCATATACGATGCCATCGGCGACATAGCGTGGGCAGCCAGTATTACTCTACTCGGCTACTATGTTGGCTCCCGCATACCAGGAGTAGAGCACTATATAGAACCAGTTCTGATTGGCATTATTCTCGTGACCCTTCTCCCGACCATATACCACGCCCTAAAAGATCCCAAAATCCGCGCAAAACTCCTCCGCAGAATAGTAGCGGCAGACGAGTCGACCGGGACTTTATCCAAAAATGAAGTGAAATCAACAGAGAACAAATAAACATCCCAAATGAGACAGACACTTACAGCATGTGCTTGAGGTATTGGCCGGTGTAGGATTGCGACGTTTTTGCAATTTGCTCCGGCGTACCCTCCGCGATGATGGTGCCACCGGCGTTGCCGCCCTCTGGGCCCATGTCTATGAGCCAATCGGCGCTTTTTATGACATCTAGGTTGTGCTCTATAACGACCATGCTATTTCCGGCCGTCACGAGCGCGTGTAGCACATGAAGCAGCTTTTCAACATCGGCCATATGGAGGCCGGTGGTTGGTTCGTCTAAGATGTAGAGCGTGCGACCAGTAGGTCGACGTGACAGTTCGCTGGCAAGCTTTATGCGCTGCGCCTCACCGCCACTGAGTGTGGTAGCCGGTTGGCCGAGGGCTATATAACCGAGCCCAACGTCCACCAGCGTCTGAAGTTTGCGGGCAATGGCGGGGATGTTTTCAAAGAACTCAAGCGCCTGCTCGCAGGTCATTTCTAGTACGTCGCTGATGGTTTTGCCTTTGTAGTGGATTTCGAGTGCTTCGCGGTTATAGCGTTTGCCGTGACAGACTTCGCACGGTACGTACACATCGGGCAAAAAGTGCATTTCTATTTTTATGATACCGTCGCCCGAGCAGTTTTCGCAGCGACCGCCTTTGACATTGAAACTAAACCGTCCGGGTGAATAGCCTCGAAGCTTGGCCTCTGGCACACCAGCAAATAGTTCGCGGATGGGGGTAAATAGGCCAGTGTAGGTGGCCGGATTACTGCGCGGCGTGCGGCCGATGGGTGATTGGTCGATGATGATAGCCTTATCGAGGTGCTCAATCCCCTGAATGTCGTCGTGACGGCCGGGTACGGTGCTGGCGTGGTGCAGACGCGCCAGCAATTCTTTCGCCAAAATGTCGTTGATGAGACTGGATTTGCCACTGCCGCTCACGCCGCTCACCACCACCAGCTCACCGAGCGGAATGTCTACTGTCACGTTCTGTAAATTGTTTTCGCGCGCGCCGATGATGGAAATGGTTTTGCCGTTCCCCTTTCGGCGTTTGGCTGGCACGGCAATTTTCTTGACACCTGAAAGATACTGGCCAGTAATGCTGCCTG
>JBASZU010000130.1:0-6895 GCA_049661165.1 Saccharimonadales bacterium (SeqCode) | reverse complement strand
CAGCTGACGGACTGCGCGTGTCCTCGCTCCACCGCACCTGCTTTTGCTTCGCAAAAGATCCAGGTTCTCGTCTTTGCCTCAAAACCAAGTTAAAACCCCAGCTTTCGTGAGGGTTTTAACTTGGTTGCGGGACCAGGGGCGCTGCTATTGGCAGCCATTCCTCATGTGCTCGAAGCAAGCTTCTGCGCGCATTCGTCATGAACGAACCCCGGGGCCTACGCATCGACTGCGTCGCTGCTGGTCCCAGCTTCAAGTCTTGGCCTACAACAAGAAAAACGCCCCACCTTCGGTGAGACATTTTTCTTGGTTGCGGGACCAGGACTCGAACCTGGGACCTCATGGTTATGAGCCATGCGAGCTGCCGCTGCTCCATCCCGCGGCGACTAAACGGTTCTATACGTTAGATACAAGTTTAACAGAGGTGTAAACAAAAGTCAAACTATGCAATCACTCGAACGCGGCTGAAGTTTTTGCTCGAAAGATGAGCAAATGTCGTATTCTCCCACGTAGACTCTGTCCCGATAAGTTGCTTTGGTGATAACACCAGCGGACGATAGGCGTTAACTGTCTTCTTCAGCGCGCCGGCACCTGCCCAGTATTTAGCAACCGTATCCTTTGTAGACCCTATAGCCAGTGGCCTGCCAGGTGCAAACGGCTGTGTAAATGCAATGATTTTATTTGTTTCTGGGGCGTAGTAACCTGTTTCATTCCGCGCGAGATAGTAAGCCCTATGCAAGAGCTCGACCTTTTCGCGCCAAAGCGGATCCCTTTGCTGTTCTGGGGTCACGCGCGTATTGAGTTCTACAGACGCCCTTTCGGCTTCACTCAGCTGCGGCAGACCATTCGGAAACGTTTTCGCAAGCTCTGATACCGATCTATCAAGAGAAGTTTCGTACTGTTCTCGCGATGTAAATAGACTGCCCTCTCCCGTATGTGTCAGCGTCAGGTTTGCTGGCTGAAATGGTCGTACAAATGATAAAACCGCGTCGCGGCTCGCCCGGTATGATTCTACGTCTTCCTCGGAAATATTGTTAAGCCTCGGCACTATGTAGTCATCAAGAAGGAAGTCAAACCATAGCCCCGGTTTATATACTGCACATATCGGTTTGAGCCACTGCGTATAGTACATATAGGCAAAAACCTCTGCCCAGTCAGCCTCGGGCGATTCTTCGAGCCGCCATAGCTTATAGCAACCGCCGAAAAATACCACTTTTATCGGCTCGTTTGCCTCGATACTGGCAGCGATTGATTTTTTAATGTGCGCTACATAGTCATCATTCAGAGAATATTTGCGAAATTTTTTCGTTGTTAATAGCCGAAAAAGAATCTCGTTAATATTCGATGCATTTATATTGTCAACGACTTCAACCGGCATAGCCAATCGTTCAAGTGATGACTCTATATATTCTTGTGCAGTCATAGTTTGGAGATGCGGGGCGGTCATAACATGCCGTTATTGCCGTTCCGGGCAATCACCTATTCTCGGTCACCGCATCGTATATACTGTATCATATCTATTAAACTCGCATGGGTAGAGCGATGCTAGGCTTCGGTACGGTGAAAAAAGAAATCCATCCAGGCTTCAAAATTTTCCTGCCAGAACTGTTTCTTTTTGGCAGGAGCTGGCTGAGTTTCGTCAATCGGCATAGCGACTGTATGAGCCAGCGCGACGTCTTTTGGCACCAGTAGAGCTGTTTCGCCTGGGGCACCAAGCCCAAAGTTTTGCCGTGCTGTTACCTCGAGATATTGGCTTGTTTTATAATAATTATTTTGCAGCTTTTGATTGGTGTTTTGCAACTTTCTCACTTCGTTTTCCTGCTGCAACC
Source organism: Saccharimonadales bacterium (SeqCode) (assembly GCA_049661165.1). Lineage (GTDB taxonomy): Bacteria > Patescibacteriota > Saccharimonadia > Saccharimonadales > UBA4665 > JAGXIT01. Next base: position 5,069 of record JBASZU010000130.1, on the reverse strand, counting down.
GACCAACCTCCTGTTGCAATTTGTAGTTTGTTTGTATGGCCTTCACGCCACTCCAGCTTACTAGCAGAACAAGCACCACAAATGCCAGCGAGCCAACATTGCGAACATCGCGCAGACTAAGTATGTAGCCCCTTACCGGCTCTTCGTAGCGGTACCACGTGTCGATGATGTTTGTCTTTAGCTTCACCCCTCTAGTATACCACCCCTGTAAACAACGCTTCGAGACTTATGGTGGGGGCGGTAGGACTTGAACCTACGACCAATCAGTTATGAGCCGACTGCTCTAACCACTGAGCTACGCCCCCTCCAGAAATCCCGAAGCTGCGAGGTAGTATAGCAAATCTAATCTATTTTTCACAGAGGTGACAAAGACTAGTTTGCGTCGCGCCGCTCAAAGAAGAACCATGCGATCGCTCCCCCCACTACAATCCAACCAAGTACTATTACCATGGACTTCTCAGGGCTAAAGAGACCGGGTATTTCTGGCTGCATCATCACACCTTCAAGCGCCCGAAACGGCAAGTAGCCAGCGTTTGACTTTAGTAGCAGGCTGAGAAGCTGTTCGGCAATGCTAAATCCGAACAAATACATCACAATTGCACCTACCTGATTTCGTAACAATAGGCCCAAAATAAGGGCAAACATGCCAGCTCCCCATACGTACATGACGCCTTTCGCCGCAATATCGCCCCACGCAATGCTTTGCGCACCCATAGCCTCACCGCTCACCGCTAGCCCAACTACGGCACTTGCAACTCCAGCCGCAATAAATAAACAGGCACCCGCCAACATCGTCAGTGAAGCGACAATGGCTTTCGCAAACACCGCAGTTCTCCGGCGGCGGGCAAGTGTAAGCGTGTGATAAATAGTATTATGCCGATATTCTTGCGTAATCTGTAGCAATACTATAAGGCCAAGCAAAAAACTTGTACCTTGTATGGTAGACGTAATGACCGTTGCCAGGAAGCCATCGCCAATGCCCTCCATGTGCTTATACCCGTTTACCCAGCCGTTCATTAGTAGTACAAGCAAGAGGCCTAACCCCAAAATGACAAATGTAGAACGAAGGGTCATAAGCTTACGAACCTCAGAGCGTAGTGCGGACATCATTTCGTACCTCCTTTTGCAGAAAATTCTTCGGAACCAGCCGTGAGTTCCAAAAATGCTTCCTCGAGCGATGCGTCCTGCCGGGCAAGCTCCAGCACAGGCAGCCCGGCTTTAAAAAGAAGCTGGCCGACTTCATCGGTGGTTTTACCGCTTACTTTAAAACCATTGTCATGTGAAACAAATTTCACCCGGGATGCCTGAAATGCCTTCTTAAGCTTCACTTCATTTGTACTTCTAACAAATACGCCAGCATGTGCACTCCCAGCCACCAGCTCTTTTATGGAGCCTTCGGCTATAAACTTGCCCTTGCCGATTACGACAACGTCGTCTGCCATTTGTGCCATTTCGCTTAGTAGGTGACTCGAAACAAACACAGCATTCCCCTTGTCTGCGTAGTCTTTGATAAACTGACGAAGCCAGGCTATACCTTCGGGGTCGAGGCCGTTGGCGGGTTCATCGAGTATGAGATACTTCGGCTCGCCCAGTATGGCTGCCGCAATCCCAAGCCGCTGGCTCATACCAAGACTGAATTTACCCGGACCCTTTTTGGCAACATCAGTGAGCCCGACAATGCCGAGAACCTCGTCTACCCGCGACTGTTCTATACCACCAGCGTCAGCCAATACTCGCAAGTGGTTCCGTGCAGAGCGGGTTGGGTGGAATGCCTTTGCCTCCAGAAGGATGCCAACTACATTTGAGGGTTTCACGTGCTCCCATAGTGGTTTTTCATCGTACAGTGTTATGCCGTCGCCTTTGTCGAGTCCGAGCATGAGCCTCATTGTAGTTGATTTGCCCGAACCATTTGGACCTAGAAAACCCGTTACCTTACCTGGCTCAACCCGAAAACTCAAGCTGTCGACTGCCAGTTTCTTTTTATACCGTTTCGTCAAATTTTGTGCATCAATCATCTTTCTATCATACTCGCCAAAACCCTTCCCGCAACATAATTACAGAATGTCCCGTGGTTAATAATGTGTTTTTGCCATAAGCAAGATATACTTTACTGTATGCAAGGCACCATGTGGGTACATGCGGAAGCACCCAGTGAACACGAAATTAAACTGCTCTGTAGTCGGTATCATCTGTCGGAGCGGTTTGTGCGCGATGCCCTTGACCGCGATGAAATTCCTCGAATCGAAACCACCGGCAAACATAGCCACACCTACGTTATTACACGGTTTGCTTACCAAACGGATGACGGCGATATACAAACGGCGCCCATTTTGTTTGCCCTGGACAACGAGCGGCTCATTACCGTCAGCCTCGAAAAACTCCCGAGCATACAGGACATATTGCCAGAAGATGCTAGCGACGGTGACGGTGGAGACCCGGTGCACCTTATGCTGCTGATACTTCTCAAGATAGATGCCGACTACGACCGCTTCATTCATGACTTATCCGGCCAAATCCGCCGCCTGCTTGAGCGACTCGGCAACCGCGAGGTTGGCCCACGTTCATTCATTCGTTTTGTTCACATAGAAGACGACATGAATGATTTTCTCAGCTCGCTCGTACCGACAAATGCGGCGCTTCGGCATCTTCTAAACGGCAGCTCGGTGTCTGGCTTTGCCGCTCACCGCGAGCTAGCAGAAACAGTTATACTGAATAACGAGCAATCTATTCAAACCTGCGAAACAAACCTAAAGTCGCTAAACTCCATTCGCCGCACCTACACGCTCATAGGCTCGCACAATCTTGACCGCACTATCAAAATCCTTACTATGGTGAGTGTATTCATTTCCATACCAACCATGTTTTTCAGCATGTACGGTATGAACATAGACCTTCCTGAACAACGCAATACACAGGCCTTCGGCGGTCTCATAGTAGCGTGTCTTATCACCGTTATTACTGCCTACGCCATTGGCCGCAAAAAACGGATATTCTAGTAGCCGCACCCCAACGGTGATTCATTTTAGTATCAATTCTGTCCCAGCTGGGACGGAATTGATACTAGCCGCTATCACGTGAGATTCAGAGCAAGAATCTGCTCAAGTTTGGCTCGAAATGTCGGCAAATCATTGTATTTGACGGTTTTTATGCCGAGCCCTTCTGCCCCGGCAAGATATTCTTCGTGGTCGTCAGTGAAGACTGCTTCTTCTGGCGAAACTCCGAGTCTGTCTAGCGCGAGTTGATAGATGCGGGGGTCGGGCTTCTGAAAGCCGACATTGGCGGAACGGATATCTACATCAAAAAGCGCCCGAAGCTCCGCAGGAACCAACCGCTCTATGACGCCGTGCCCGACATTACTCAGAAAACCAATCTTATAGTGCGGCCTTAAGTCGCTTTCGATGTAACGAAATAGCTCAAGATTGGGCTGCTCTTCGCGCCTTTTATGCGCGAGCCATGCTTCAAGTGACATGCCCAATTTAGCAGCAAACGCCTCATTATAGGTCTGTTCGTCCACCTCCCCTGCGCACTCACGGTAGATAATATCGTCCAGAAATGCCTTGTCGTGCAGCGGGTTCCCACCCGCCGATTCGTACGTACGCCATATACCCTTCCCGACAAGCACTCCAAAACAGTCAAAGATGATAGCCTTAATCATCGCGCTATGTACGTCCAGTCGTCGTTGCCATGGCCCTGAGCTATGGCTTGTTTATATTGCTCCAATGTTGATGCAATAAGCGGGGTTTGTGCCGAATCAATATTCCGAAGTGCGTAGGTTTCGTCTTTGGCTATGTGTTCAACGGCAAAGTTTATGGGATCGGGGTAGTTTTGGTAATCTCGCCAGGCCATTTGCGTGGTAGCTCCGCCGGGTTTTTCCACCAGCATCTCACCTGTTAGCTTTTGGTCTAGGCCTAATGCATTTGCGAGACGCATGGCTTCGCCGAACCCTGCCAAGTGCACGGCCTGCAAACAGTTCAAAACCAATTTTATGCGTGTGCCATAACCAGCCGGGCCGAATAGTTTCACCTGGGAAGCTATTTTCTCCAGATGCGGCTTTACTTCGTTTAGTTTTTGCTCGTCACCACCAACTAGTAGCAACATGGTGCCGCCCTCTGCGCCTGCGCGGCTGCCCGTCATGGGCATGTCGAAAAACGTCATGCCTTTTTCGGCACACGCCCGCACAAGCTCGTCGACCCACTCTACCGACAGTGTCGCGCAGGTAATGAGCGTTTGGGCAGCGTTTGCGTGGGCAATGATGCCGCCTTCACCCAGCCACAGCCCGCGCGAAGATTCGTCATTTGCCGTTACCTCAAACACTATGTCGGCCGAGTCTACTGCGTCTGCCACGGAGGTTGCCAGCCGTGCGCCGCGCGCAACCAGATCTTCTGCCTTGTCTAACGACCGGTTCCACACTGTCAGTTCGTACCCGTGCTTCAGGAAGTTACTGGCAATACCATGCCCCATTATCCCCAAACCCAGTACAGCAATTTTCATCATAGTTTGATTGTAGCACGCAGCTTTACGGCTAGTTCTGTGAGTGAAGAGACAACTTCCGTTGCACCAGCCGCTACCAATGTCTCGGAGGCATGAAACCCGTGTGTAACGCCAACGCACTGGCCTGCTCCGGCATTCACCCCAGCCTGCATATCCACCTGATGGTCACCAAAAACCATGCATTCTTTTGGATCTGTATCGAGCTGTTTCAGTGCTAGACGCAAACTTTCTGGATTCGGCTTGTGCGTCGTGACATCCTCACAAGTCACAACTGTAAAAGCAGGTAGCCTGTAATGGGTTTGTAACGTTTCGCAAAAGATTTTTACCCCAATCACGCATTAGCCATCTGGTAACCAAGTAGTATCCGCACATAGTGTGTAAAGTAACCTTTAACACTTCTTGGGAACGAAGTGACCAGGAAGTGGTGTTCCTTAAGCTTACCGAAGGTAGCTTCTATCTTTGGTCTCATGTGGAGCAAAAGCATTTGCCAGTCTGCGGCTAGTTTCTTTCTTTGAGTATGATGCGGTGGTGCGATCACTATAGTTTTATGTTTCTTCCAGAGTCGCTTGCGCATGACG
>JBASZU010000129.1:0-20234 GCA_049661165.1 Saccharimonadales bacterium (SeqCode) | reverse complement strand
TAGGGTTACCAGCTTCATATATGAGCCTCCTTTTGTTTGTTTTGTTGGTTACAAACAAAAGCATACCAGGGCGAATGCCCTGGTATCTACCCAGGCAAAAGGTGGCTCTTATGTCGAGCTGGGGTTATTTAGATGAACAATCCACTATTTTTCACATAGGGAAGCGCCCTGACGGCATTGGCGTGCTAGAGGAAATAGCGGCTGCTTTCAATCACAGTTTAGATGAAGAACTCAGTCCGGGTAATATCAGCGAACTAATTGGTGCTGTAGGTTCAGCCAAAACACTCCAGGACAATATCCCGGAGGTTCGCAAAGCTTTGGGTGCCACTGCGAGTAGCGCAGTTGAGTTAGCGCGTGGTTGGGTGAACAGAAGCGGCTTGTTAATACCGGTAGATCGATACTTTGGGGTAGATAGTAAGCCATCTTCACCACCAGATTTGTACATTATTACTGGAGGTGTTAGAAATTGGATGAACCGAAGGAGAACACTATTAGAAAAGCGGGGCGCAATGTATATACCCGTTTTACTCGCTGCCGGAAATCGTAAAATGGCAACTACTGAGGGTTCGGACGTTCGACAAGGCATGACCGAGGCTGGCTACATGAAAGAAGTTATAGCTCCAAAATTACGCAAAACTGGCTTCCACTACGTTTCCCAAATTGATGTTGATTCAGGGGATGGCCTTGAGGTTATGCGAGCTGTCGTCAATGAGGCTCATACACAGTTAGGTGATTTAGCACAAAATCGCGTAGAAATAGTATCAAACGCAGGTGCTTGGGTACAAAATGCCGGCCAACTTAGGCGTGCAGCTATAGAAATAGATCCAGCTATTGATGAACATGCATTGAATATAAGCGTAAGTGCTGATTCAATTAAACTTGGTTTTGGTGTCGAGCCTACGTCCACGCATCAAAACCCACTCAGTGCCCTCGGGCAAATTATACGCAATTTCTATGAGCTTTCCTTACATACCCAAAAAGGCTAGCCGTACAAGTCGAGAAGGGTGTTGATGAGTTCGGCGTGGCTCCATACCAGGGGGAGGACAGACAGTGGTTCTCCAGTGGTTGGGTTTATCTGTTCACCAAGGGCGCCGCTTGGTAGCGCCCTGTCTAGTGTCCAGGCGACAATTTTTCTGGCTTCTTCGTCTCGGTCTGTCTGGAGATAATACTGCGCAATCCAAAGCGTTGTTACGAACCAGGGGTTACCCATGTGTGGAGGGTCCGATTGAAAGTAACCGTCATGCTCATATCGTGGGCTACCACCGGCAGGCGAAGAAGCCAAGAGAATTTTTTCTATGCCAGCGTAGGTGGCTCGTATCGGTCCGGCACCAAATATTTTTGCGGCGAACATCATGGCGCCGTAGGCATTAGAGACGTCAAGTGTGTTGTCAAAGTAAAGTGAACTATCTTCCTGGAGTAGAAATCCTTTACGTAGGTATCCGCGCTCAGGGTCGAGAAAAACAGCTGTGTTTTTTGCAATAATTTCTGCGGCTTTATGCCACCGGACGGCGTCGTCTGGGTACTCAAACTCTTCAGCCAGGTCAGCCGCACATACCAATGCTCGGTAGACGAGAGCGGTGGTATATGTATTGGTAAGGAATTTTTCTTCCCACAGGTCATAGCTGGCATGTGGCAGACCGGTTGTTTCATCTCGAAACTCTGCCAAAAAGTTTGCCATAGGCTGGAGCATGCTACCGTACAGGTTTGAAACGTATTCTTTGTCTTCGCTTTCTCCGTAGTACTCAGAAAGCATAAAGACAATTATGGCCGTCTCATCCTCTTGAATAGCCAATTCGGCACGCTTGCCGTGCACAAGCGGGTGCCAGGTGCTGCCGATTGCTTTATCTGGTTGGTATTTATGCATCATGTAGCCCTCGGGGTTCATGATATCGCGGCAGAATTCAAAGAATTTTTTCGGTTCCTCGGTGTAACCCAGCCGTATTAACGGCCACATTGCGTATGCACCGTCGCGTGGCCAGACGTAGCTATAGTAGTCGCGGCCATAGTTATAAATGCTCGAGTCGCAGCTGGCAATAACACCACCTCGACGGTCGGTGTGTGCCTTAATGACCATAAGAGAGTGGTTTATCGCCACTTGTTCGTTAGTAGGCATGTTTTTAATAGTAGGCTGAGCAGTCTGAAGCCACTGGTTCCAGTAGGCTCGGGTATTGTCCAGTCGCTTTTGCACGCCTTGGTTCAGGATGCGATCATGTATTTTCTCCCCGCTAAACTGTGAGTCTGCTGCGGTAACCCAATAGTTGACATGTGTTTTACCGTGAGGCTCGAGCGTTATCGGACAGGAAAGTACGGAGTCTACCCCACCATGCTCAACGGCATTCCCCGACAGCTCGCCGTCCTCTGCGTCTTTCCAGCTACCTTCTTTGCCCTCTACACCGTAACTTCCAACACAGTATTGGTCAAACTGCGTACCGTCGCTGTTTTGCGCATAGACGATAAGGCTGCAACGACCCTTGTAGTCGAGAATGTAGGGCCCGTCGGGTACATATAGCGCCGTGTCGCCGCGGCCGCCTCGGGATATTTCAAATACCTGATGCAAAAAAAGACGTATGACTCTCCTTTTGTCACTAACGTTTTTTATAGTTATTTGTCTGCAAAATGCATTAAATTCGCTATCTACAAAGTCACTGGTGTGAAGTTGCACACCTAGCGTCTTATTGTCCATGTGGACATCACTGATAAGCGCGTTTTGTTCGACGAGTACGTCTGTAGCCCAGCTTGAGGTATCATCTACCCAAGAAAAAGTATTGTCAACAAATATTCCTATGCGGTGTTGAAGGCTGCGTGAGGTCGTCAGGTTATCGAGCCCAACATACGGATAGTAGAAGTCATGAACCAATCCTGATTCGTTCAGGCCAACGGTGAGTGCACCATTGCCGAGTATAACGGGCCTACCCATGCTTTACTCCTATGGGGTAAAACATGGAAGGAGTAAGGAGTAAGGAGTAAGGAGAAAGGAAAGAAAATTCCCGATCCCTTACTACTTTATGCTTACTGCCAGGCACACACCACCACGGCGACATCAGACGGCTAGGCCCTTCTCGGTGAGGCGATACTTTAAGTCGTGATACGCATTCATAAAGGCAATGTATGCCTCGTAGGGTGTTTCGTAAGGGCTAAAGTAGGCATGGACATCGCCGTCACTGAAGTATTTTGTGCACATGTAGTAGAAGTGGTCGCTGGTTTGGAGCTTGCGCCAGTCCTCTATGAGTGCAAGATCGCCACTTTGCGTCATAGGAGAAGCCAGACCATACAAACTAGCGATTGCTCCTTGCTGCATCTTGTTGCCTAGCCACGCCGTCAGATCGCGTTCGGTATCTGCCCAGGTTATTGTTTGGGGGCAATCGACAGTATCTTTTGGCTCAAACGCATCGGCAGCTTCAGAAACCGTCATAAACGTATGAGCTTCATTGTGCAGCCACGCTTTGGGCAAATGTTCCAAAAAGTCAAATATGCCGCTGTCTTCCCATTGGTGCTCGCCAAATGTCTCATAGTCCATAAATAAATTCAGCAGAGGCTGGTCCCAGGCGTCCTTCGTCCAATTCATGAATTTATCAACCGTCATGGGGTACTCTTCCCAGTCTTTGTTGCTAAACCGAAATGCAATATCGTCGCTTAGTTTGTAGTTTTTGGTAAGTAGCTTCACGCGTTCTGTGTGGGCTGGTCGGTATAAGAAATTGGGGCTTCGCCAGCCGAGAACCGGATCCCAGCCTTCGCTCAAGATAGCTTTGTAGCCAGCCTGGTCTGCCCAGTAGGCAAGGTCGTTGTTGTAGCTGAGTTCGGTGTTACGGAACGCCGTTGTCTCAACGTTGAACAGTCGCCGTACAATATCGCGGTGCATTTGCACCTGCGTCTCGAATTCTTCGCGGTTGTAGAAAAAGGCGAGTGAGTGGTGGTAGGTTTCGCCCACGATTTCGACGCGCCCGGTTTGCACGAGGTGTTGGAAGCTCTTTAGGACATCAGGCGCGTACGCTTCAAGTTGTTCAAGAACGGTTCCCGTAATAGAAAGTGACAGCTTAAACTTTGGGTTATGCTCAATCATGCGCATCAGCCGCTGGTTTGTCGGCGCGTAGGATTTATGCGCAACCTTACGGACAATATCGGCGTTGTTTTCACGGCTGCCGCTTGGCGCCTCAAAGTAATCGTGATTGCGGCCCGCATCGAATATTGTGTAGTGGCGAATACGGAACGGCTGATGTACGTGCAGATACAGAACTATGGCGCGTTGATTGGTAGTGTGCTCAGACATAGGCAAGCTCCCTGTGCTCTGCGGCATGCCGTTGGTAGTGCTGCAGCACTGTCTCGACAGGCCGTTCCCAACTTTGCTTCATAAGTTCGTCGTAGCCTTCTTCTGCGAGCGTTTCTTCGAGGTCTTTGTGGTTGAGGACTGCAAGTATTTTGTTTGCCATCTCAAGCGTATCCCAGTAGTCGACTTTGAGGGCACTGTGTAAGATTTCGCTGGCCCCTGTCTGTTTGCTGATGAGCGCTGGTGTGTGCTGGGCGAGTGCTTCAAACGGCGTGAGACCAAATGGCTCTGACACGCTGGGCATAACAAACAGATTCCCCACCCGGAACGCATCTCGCCACTGTTTCCCAGTGCCGTTGAGGTGTCCGGTGAAAATAACATTGTCGCTGAGGCCAAGTTCTGCTGCAAGCTCAATCAGCTCATGATACTGCTCGCCCGGGCCTACTATAAGCAGTAAACTCTTTGGTCGCTTATCTACAACAAGCCGAAATGCCTCGAGTAGGTGCGGTAACCCTTTCTGGATAGTAAGACGACCGGCACTAACGACCACGCCGTACCCGGCTTGTTGCATATGGCTCAGGTAACGAAACGCGTTGTCCGAAGTATCTTCGTACAGCTCGTGTGCTTGAAATTCCATAGCGTTATGAACAACTTCAATTTTTTCTGGTGCTATACCGTATTCTCGAACAATTGTGTCTTTAGTTGCTTGGCTGACGGCAAAGATTTTATCTGCCAAGTGAAGCCCAATATACTCAATTTCGCGGACAAACGGGTTGCCACTGTTGCCGCCTGCCCGGTCAAACTCGGTAGAATGAATGTGCACAAACAGAGGCAGTCCGGTGGCTTGCTTCGCTGCAAGCGCCGCTCTGAAGGTTAGCCAGTCGTGAGCGTGGATAACGTCGTAATCGCCAAGCCCCACGAGGCGAGAAACATATTTCATGTAGTTCGCCTGATGCTCGTTCATGGCAGCGCCTCTGGTAGAGCCGTCACTCAAAACATATTCAAAGTGTTGACTGTCATAGGTGCTACCCGCTCGATTACCGATAACTTCTTCAACATCGTCAGGAAGGGCGGGGTTGATTGCCATGAAATCTATGTGCGAAAAATCTGCCGTATAGGGCAACACAAACTCTATCTGTGCCCCGGTTCGTGCAAGCTGTTTGCACATTTGGTAACAGACTATCCCCATTCCCCCGGTATGATGTGGTGGTAACTCCCACCCAAGCATTAATACCCTCATGTCTGTCTCTCTGTTTTTACGCTTGTTTTTAACTTTTTTAAAACATTGTTGTTTTATCAACTTTGATTATATTCTTATTCTAGACCAAGCACAAGCAGAATTGCAAGATTTTTTACAAAAATCAGACGATTTCATGGGCCGGCGCGCCAACAGGGTACATACGGATATTTTTCCCGTCTGCCCCCCATGCTTGCAAGACATTTTCCACGATTCTCCATGAGGTCAGTACTTCTTGAGCGGTAGCAAAGAGCGATTGGTCACCTCGCACTGCATCGATGATAACTCGCTCATACGCCTCGCCAGCCATCCCATAAAACGCACGTTCGTAGTCAAAGTCCATTCGCACGGTTTCAGTTTCTTTGGCAAGCCCCGGTCGCTTTGCTTGGAGTGACAGTGTAATTCCCTCTTGGGGTTGGACGCGAAAGGTAAGCGTGTTGGTGCCAGGAGCATCTTCGTTGGCACGGAATCGTACAATAATTTCGGTGCATTTTTCATGAAGAGCTTTACCGGTTTCTATGGTGACCTTCACGCCTCGCCACTGTTCGTTGTCGATGTTGAGATGTAGTCTTGCAAATGTTTCAGCGTGACTGTGCGGATTTTCTACCTCAGCTTTGTAACTGTCATACTGTCCGCGCACGGCCTGTGTCTCCACAGATTCCGGCGATATGGTGTCGATACTTTCAAGAAGCCGTAATTTAGCTCTGTGAATATCATGACTCTCAAGTGCAGCTGGCTTTTCCATAGTAATCAGCGCAAGCAGCTGCATGAGGTGACTTTGCAAAATATCGCGCAGCGCGCCGGTTTGTTCATAAAACACCGCCCGTTTTTCTATGCCGATGGTTTCGTAGGCAAGAATTTGGATGCTTTCGATGTGTCTTGTGTTCCATATAGACTGGAACAGTGGGTTCTGGAACCGAAACGTTAGTATGTTCTGCGCTGTTTCTTTGGCCAAGTAGTGGTCTATACGGAAGGTTTGCTGCTCGCCAAAGTGCTCATCGGCTGCTTTTACCAGTGTCTCGGCTGAAGCCACATCGTACCCAAACGGCTTTTCGACAAGCAGGCGTGGACGTTCGCCGTCTTGCCCAAATGGTTCATGATGACCCGTTTCGCCTAGGTGATGTACGACACTCACGAACGCTTGTGATGGGATAGAGAGGTAGTACAGCCGGCTAACTCCCGGACCTAGTTCATCGGAAACAACGCGTAGGCTCTCGAGAAGACGTGCATAGTCTTCATTCTTGTCTAAGTCGACCTGAAGCATACGCGTGGCATCGTGCAGTTGTTCTACAACCGCCTTATCATAATCATCACCATGAATTTTCAGTTTTAGGCTGTCATAGACCTCGGAAACGGGCACCTTTTTGCGGCTAATTCCGATAATTGCAATATTTTCTGGCAGCTGGCGGTGTTTGACCAGATGATAGAGCGCGGGAAGTAATTTTCGTTGCGACAAATCGCCAGTAATGCCAAATATAACAAGGATAATTGGCTTATTGAGATAGTCGTTCATGCCTTGCCCTCACCGTTCAGGTTATGGCCGCCAAATTTGTTGCGCTGTGCGGCTACTACCTTGGTGGCAAAGTTTGTTTCGCCCTGCTGCGACCGGACACGGACATCAAACGCTGCCTGTATGGCGGGAAGGTCAATACCCATATCTTTCGCTGCCTCGAGCGTCCATCGCGCTTCGCCACTTTCTGCCACATAGCCAGATACACCATCCAGTGCGGGGTTCTCGGCTAGTGCATCACGACTCAGCTCTGTCAACCAGCTTGTAATGACACTGTGGTGCTGCCAGAGGTCAGCGGCTACGGCGAGGTCCATACCTTTATACGGGCCATCGTGCAGCATACGAAAGCCTTCACCTAGGCTCTGCATCATGCCGTACTCTATAGCGTTATGCACCATTTTTACGTAGTGCCCGGCGCCGCTCGAGCCAAATCGAGCGTACATACCGCCGGGTTGTACCAGCGTTTCGAGCGAGGGCTTTAGATACTCAAAAGCTTCTACACTGTCGCTGCCGCACATCAGCGGGAAACCGTTTTTGTAGCCCCACACGCCACCGCTCACGCCAATATCAACCATTTCCATGCCGGCGGCCGTGACTTTTTCGTTCAGCTTTTTTGTTTCGCGGTAGTCAAAGTTAGCGCCGTTGATGATGATAGAACCCTGGGGCAACCGTGTTGTCCATTCCATAATAATCTGTTCAGTGATTTCGGCTGGTAGCATGACCCACACAACTGCACGCTCACCGCCAAATGCACCCGGGATGTCCGAAATAACAGGGAAGGGTTTCGCCCCGTAGCTGGCAGCCTCTTGAATTGGTTCGGGACTGCGGTTGTGTGCCAGTACCTCATGCTCGCCGCTTTCGGCCAGTTTGCGCGCTAGTTGCATACCCATACGGCCAAGGCCGTGAATCGCTATTTTCATTGTGACTACCCTCTCACGTTTGTATGAAGTCATTATAGACGGTGACGTCGCTAATGTCATAGAGTATTTTTGCAGGGAGTTCCTCGACAGGTTCTTCGTTCTTCCGGAGCCGTTCCAGCGCTTCTTTTTTAGCTTCACCGTATGCAAGCAGAAATGCACTGTTTATTTTCAGGAGCGTCGGTATGCCCAGCGTCATGCGTTCGTAGTCTGACCAGCTGTAGCCAACCACGGTGGAGGTTGTATCTGTTACGGCTGGGCTCCCCGGTAAAATGCCGGCTGTGTGTGCATCTGGCCCCATGCCGAGTGTGGCAACTACCACGGTTGCCGTAGCAAATGCATTTTCCGCCAGCTCCGCGTAGTACGAAACCGTTTCGGGCATAGGAAGGTTATTTTTGAGTACGTCATACCAAGTAGCATCGCCAGGCTCAAATCCGGCCTCCCGTATCTGCGTGCTATTTGAATTTTCGTGTCCGTACTCCCCATACCGTTCATCAACCGGTAGGATAGTTAGGTTTCCAAGCCAATCAGAGGCATCCTCACGAAGGTGTTTCATAATCTCTACCTGCACGGTGGTCGCCGACCCTCCTGAGGTAAGCCAAAGGACTATCTGGCCAGCCTTAAGTTTTGACGTTATGTACACGGTTATATCGAAAACTACCTCGACTGATCTTTGTATGGAAAATTTCATGATAATTTCTGGCAGGAGAGACAGGACTCGAACCTGCGACCCTCGGTTTTGGAGACCGATGCTCTACCAACTGAGCTACTCTCCTATGAGCCAGTAGTATTATACAGACAGGAGTTAAATTTCGGAAGCTGTACGTCATCAGCTAAATCAGTATTTGCTATAATCCTCGCATGCTAACTGTATTTTCGTTATCGGTGTTTATCGTTTCGTGGTTTATTGCGATATATCTGGTTTCTGCCGTCTTTTTGCAACAGTTGCCGAAATTACATGTAACCAAAACTGTACTGTACGTTATCGGTTTATCGGCCCTTGGACTCGTGGGTGAAGTCACTATAAATAGTGTATATAACTATTTTGCCGGAAGCCCATTGTGGCAATACCGTATTGTCCCAATTCACCATGCCTACACCTCATTGTATGCTGTCTTTTTATGGGGCATAGCAGGGCTAGCGATGTATTTAACTCTATACATACTGGATAAAAAACGAGTTACATCTTTGCATTTGAAAGCCTTAATACTTTGTTTCGAGTCATGGGTATTTGAAACGATGGTAAACGTTTCATTCTATGCTGTATTCGGTAGGTACATATTTTACTATCTACCATCTGATATGGGTCATTTTACATCTATGCAGGTCGTGCCATTTTACTTGATTGTTTCGTATATTCTGATTTTGATATTTCGGCGTTACGAAAATGATCCTGCATTTTTTATCCTATATAGTATGGGGCTTGGCTGGGTTATAGCGTTTCTTGCGAGATAATTTAGTCCGTCTTTTTGCAAAAACAGACTCCCTGGGAGTCTGTTTTTACTTCGTGCGCGCCCACCCGCGGCGGGTGAAGCGTCTTATTGAGAGACGACCGCTCGGCTTGCAATCTTGTGGCGCAAGCCGCCGGCACAATGCCTGTTTATTTTGTAAGGTGTTTGTTTCAAGCGCCGCTTAAGCGCACGAACTATCATAATCATAAGCCTTTTCAGAATTTTGTCAAGACTTGCGGGTTGCGGTGCGCGGGAGTACGTACAGACCAAGACTGAGAGCAAATATCACCGCAAATCCACACATAACGCTTGGCACTGCATGAATGAGTGCCGGGTTAATCGTGTTTGCAATGGCGACGGGCACCATGAAACCGAGATAGCCGGCCGTCAGACCGAACAGCGCCTGTCTGGTTCGCCGGGAATTCACTTTACGAGCCAAGTATACTGATGCCACAACAACCAGGAGCTCAAGTCCGTAGTAGTACAGCGTGTACCAGGATGTCGCGTAATTACTCGTTTTAAAAATAACATAGTTGCCGCCGCAGGTAGTGGCCGAAATCCCGTTGGTTGCAAACAGGAAATATCCCATAAAAACAAACATGGAGCCGTAGCTTACCGCAAGCAGCCACGGTACCTTTTGTTTGGCAATAACGCTTAGTAAGTGTATCCCAAGCGCCGGTAACGCAGTGATGGCTACATAGCCAATTTTTGCCCACATCAGTTGCGATAACCCAAATAATCCTTCGCAGATAGTATATTCGGCCAGTTGGAATACCGCGAGGCACAGGAACGTAGCTACCGAGAGCTGCACGAGTCGGCTCATCCGGTACCGCCACAGCGTCCAAACTGCCAAAGCAATTTCTATCAAAAATGTCGCCAGCATCACCGGCGGCGAGAAACAGTTGAACTTGGTAACGCCAGATTTTTGGGATGTATTCATTACGCTGTATTGTATATGGTTTGTAGAAAATCACGAACTGCCGCAAACGGTTTCATCTGTTCTGCATATGATTTTTCAATGTCTTTCTGGGGTAACTCTGCGCGAGTTTTCGAAAAGCCGTCCATAATAAATATGGAGTCGAACCCGAAACCATTGTTCCCGCGAGGCTTTTCGCTTATAGTGCCTTTCATCTCACTTGCAAAAAATTGCATCTCTGTCCCATCATAATAGCCATACATACACGTTATCAGTGCCGACCGATCTGGAAAGCCACCCAGCATCTTACAACACGCAGCTGTTCCGGCATTTTCGATAAACCACTTAATGTATGGTCCGGGCAGACCGCCCAATGCATAAAATCCTAAGCTCACATCTTCAGCTAGCACTGGAGACTTTACAACAGAAAATGCCTCCTTGAGTTTGTGCGCGACTATCTCCTGCAAATCCAACGATTGTATTTCATCGAGCGCAACAGCATTATGAGCGACAGGGATGCCCAGTTGTCTCTGAAGGTAGGCCGCTTTATGCGCATTGCCACTTATGAAGGTAACGGCTTGCATATATCTAGTATACTGGAGGCATGGGTTTAGAATTTACAAATATTCCCGATAGAACGGGACCGGCAGTCTACATATTCGGTGATGGTACCTCACAAACCGAACAACGCTTGCTTGCCTACGGCCAAGAAATTGATGCGCTGACACCAGATGAAACTCAAGTTGTCTTCCTAGACCCGCAGAGAGGCGACGGGCTTCGGGTAAAAGAGTTTTACGGGCTTATATCTTTTCCAGCAGTCCTTATAGTTATGGATGACGACACCGTAAACCAGCTCTGGAGCGTCCAGCTTCCGCCGGCAGACCAGGTGTCATATGCGCTCGGCCAAGTAAATGGCTCCATGCGCTAGAGCAGTGCCAAGAATGCTGTTTCGTCTATAATCTGTGTTCCGTAGGCTTGGGCTTTTTTGAGCTTACTTGCGCCAACTTTACCGCCGACTACAAGGTAGGTTGTGTCTTTTGCGACAGCAGTTTGGAACGAACCACCTTGAGCGCGAATGCGCTCGGCCGCTTCGTCGCGGCTCATGGTTTCGAGCGTGCCGGTAACCACAAAATTTTGACCGGCAAGTTTGCCGGATTTCACTTCGTAGTGTGGTTCTACCCCCGATGCTTTGAACTTGGTTAGGAGCGCTAGGTTATCGTCATCCGCAAACCAAGCAGCGATACTCTCAGCCACAACAACTCCTATGCCATCGATAGCTTCGAGTTCGTCTATGGTCGCCATGGTAAGTTTTTCGAGCGAGCAAAAGTGGGCAACCAGATCTATAGCCGTCTGCACGCCTACGTGACGGATACCGAGACCGTAAAGGAAACGTTCGAGTTGCGGTGTGCGCTTGGCGGCAATGGCATCGATGAGCTTCTGAGCAGAGATATTGGCAAAACGGTCAAGCTGCAACAAATCCTCAACCCGAAGAGCGTATATGTCGGCCAAATCTTTCACGAGGCCGGCATCGACAAGCGCAACCACGTTCTTTTCGCCCAGGGTGTCGATATCGAGCGCGCCCTTACTGGCAAAATGTTCCAGGCTGCGTTTCAGTATGAGGTCGGAGTCCGAGCCTTTTACCCGATACACTACTTCGCCTTCTGGTCGCTCAAATTCTAGCTCAGGGTACTGACGTGCGAGTTCAGCTTCATAGTCGATTTGTGTGGTGTGTTCAGGACGAAGTTCGGTCAGGACGCGCTCAACTTGCGGTATGATGTCTCCTGCTTTATAGATGATAACTGTGTCACCGCGGCGAACATCCAACCGTGCGATTTCATCGGCATTATGCAGACTGGCATGCTGTACGGTTGTACCGGCTACATGTACCGGGTCAAATACGGCTACCGGCGTTGCTGCTCCTGTGCGGCCTATGGAAATAACAATGTCTTTCACGACGGTGGTTGCTTCTTCGGCAGCATATTTGTAGGCAACCGCCCCGCGTGGTGTTTTGCCGACCACACCAAGTTCAGCGTAGCGAGAACGGTCATTAACCTTCACAACTAAGCCGTCGGTGTTAAACGGCAGGTCATGACGCTTTGTGTCCCATTCATCGGCATACTTCATCACCGCATCAAGCCCAGTCAAGACTGGAGCATCGGCATTACAGGCTATGCCGAGTGCGGTCATAGCATGGTAGGCATAGCGGTACGTTGGAATATCTGCGAGATTTTCACGTAGCATATCGTAACCACGAAAGCTCAGTGGTCGTTCAGCGACAAGACGCGGGTCAAGCTGTCGGATTGTCCCAGCGGCAAGGTTACGTGGGTTAGCAAACTCAGGTTTACCCTCGGCTCGTTGGCGTTCGTTGAGCGCGACAAATTCTGCCTTGGTCATGATGATTTCACCGCGGATTTCCGTTCGCCCCTGTAGAAATGCGACATATTTCACCTCATTTCGTAGTCGGAGCGGGACGTTAGCAATTGTTCTAACATTCATGGTGACATCTTCACCGACACGGCTATCTCCTCGAGTTACCGCCTGCACGAGCAACCCGTCTTCATAGATAAGCGCACATGCCAAACCGTCCATCTTAACATCACAAAAAAACTCGTGCGCTCCGCCAGGCAGCAGTTTATCGGTTCGCTTTATCCATGCCGCAACTTCCTCGCGGTTAAAAACATCTTGCAGGCTCATCATCGGCACTCGGTGCGTAACCTTTTGAAAGCCATCGAGCACCGCCCCAGCGACACGCTGCGTAGGGCTATCGGCAGTAACCAGCTCGGGGTAGGCTTCTTCTAGCTGTGAAAGTTCGTGTTTGAGACTGTCCGCTGCCGCTTCACTCATAATCGACTCGTCGAGCACATGGTAGTGATACCGGTAATCGTTTATAAGCTCACGAAGTTTGTCGATACGACCAATAGTATCTGATGTCGGCACTGCTTGTTTAAGCATCTTTCAAAAGCTCACGGTAAAGGCTATACAAATAACTATGAGTCATCGCAAACCAGGCCGTTGAGAGGAAAAAGAACACCCACACTGTAAGTGGCGTCAGAAACAACAAAAACGGCAACACAATCAAGCTTGTTCCAAGAGTAAGAACAAACGGCAGAAGTAAAAGCTTACGCCAAATTATCAGACGTCTGCCCCTAACGAGTTCTTTAGCGCTTCTAATGGCTCTGAGCGGTGTCATGTTAGGTAACGTGACAATATACATTGCAAAAAGTGATGAGGTGAGCATGCGCAATGACCATAGGCCAAGTAATAAAAATAATCCAACCGTCAGAAATTTTTCCCAAGTATACACGGCTATACCGGCGCCGATAAGAGAGGAATACAGATATGAACCAACGCCTAAAGGCACGAGTTGAATCCCGATAATACTCAAAACAATCAAAAACGGAATTATCTGATCCATACCTTGGTAGAAAGCTAATTTGGCCGTAACAGTATGTTTGGCTTGGCTTTGTCGAAAAATCCATATTAGCGCAAGACTACAAACAAGCAACAAAACGGTCTGGTATAGGCTGGCATTTGGCATAGACCCTTGATTACTACCGCTGAATAGTACCGTCAACTGCAATAATATACTCTGTAGCTTTCCTGATGCTCCGTTCAATAATCCATCGAACATAGATTTAATAGCTGTAATATCCTCGCCAGTCGAAAAACCCCTCACGAGTAATGCAACACCGACCCCGTAGAGTAAAGTAACACCGTAGATTGGTCTTTTTGCTTGGCCTATTCGCTCCACACTATCTCTCAGGATGTGGCGTGCCTTCGGTAGCGGATGACGGAGAGGTTTTGGTCGTTTCCACGTGCTGGGTTTGCGAAGTTGGCGCTTTGGAGTGGCAAGCTTTCTGGGCGTAGGCAATTTTACCGGCGCTTTGGTCTTTGAAATATGTTTGGTAGCAGATTGTCTCTTGGACATAGGAAATACTTTTGTAGCAGCATGAGTACCATGCGGCACCGCTTGACACACTCCTTTCAGTAGTAGTATAGCTTATGCCTAGCAGTGGTGACAATGACGATGCTATAGTGGACTACTATGAGACTTGTGCAGGTTACTCACCAACCGGTTGTAAAAAATCGACCAATCCGGAACAGACGAAAAAGGCTACTTACAATATGTGTAGCCGTTTTGCTCATAATGTCCATACAGCTACTTCGTCCCCTACCGGAAGCAACTATTACGTTGTCACTCCCGCCTTTGCCGCAAAGTATAACGGCTGAGTTAGACTGGCCGACAAGTGGGCAGGCTTCTGTGGCAGCTGAAGGGTACGGTGTGCTTGGGCTGTATGGGAGTAATCAGCCGCTTGCGACGGCGAGCATAGCCAAAGTTATTACTGCGCTGTGTATTTTAGAAAAATATCCGCTTCAGGACGATGCTCAAGGCCCAGAGCTGACTATGAGTAGCCGGGATGTCGGTTTTTACCAAGATCAAGTCAATCAAAATGGTTCCCGTTTACCGATTGCTGTGGGGCAGAAGCTGACTGAAAGGCAGGCTCTTGAAGCTGTAATGATACCATCGGCCAACAATATCGCTGATAGCTTAGCACTATGGGCATTCGGCAGTCATGAGGCGTACGCGACATATGCCAATCAGTATCTCGCCAGAAACGGTTTGGTACGAACCAGAGTTGGTATAGATGCCAGTGGCTTTGATCCATCTTCAGAAAGTACTGCGGAAGATCTTGCAAAACTCGGTCTGGTTGCCCGGAAAAATAGCGTTCTCATGCAAATAGCCAGCCAGAAAAATGCCCAATTTGGCGAATTGGGCTTGTACGCAAACTATAACACTGCCCTTGGAACATACGGCATAAATGGCCTAAAAACCGGCAACAACGACCAAAACCCTGGAGCTCTGCTCTATACTGCGGATCTGCTGGTTGGGAAGCAAACTGTAAAGCTGACAGGTGCTGTTATGGGATCCGACTCACTGGATGGGGCCATACATAGTTCTCAGGCATTGGTTGCAAGTTTAGCTGCAAACTTTATACCAACAACATATCTGCGCTCAGGGCAAATTGTCGGTACAGCTCGAACGGCATGGGGTAGCACGGCGTCGGTACGTGCGCATGGTGCGGTCGAGTTAATCCGCTGGAAGGCAAGCGCTACCAGCGAAAAACACACTCTTCACCCTGGTCGCGGTACCACTATGGGGAGCGTGGGTGCTCTGGCCTTTCACGCTGGAGAAGTCCAGGCAAGTACCACTCTTGAGATAACCCAACCTGCAGACGGCCCTAGTGTATGGTGGAGGCTACTACGCACAAGGTAGCTACTTTTATCCACATTTGTGCTAGTCTACAGATATATGCAGTCACATTTTTCACCTCATTTTTTTGCAGGCAACCGCCAGAAGCTCCGCCAACTTCTTCCGCCTGGGACAGTTACAGTTCTTACGGCGTCTGGAACGCTGCAAAGGAGTGGGGATACAACCTTTCCGTTTTCCCAAGATCGAAATTTCTGGTATATGACCGGCCTGGATGCGCCCGATATACTACTTGTACTTGACCAGAATCAAGAGTACCTCATTCTGCCCAAATCAGATCCCGTACGTGATGTATTTGACGGCGCAATAGATATGGAGTATTTGAGCACTCGTTCTGTTATAGATAAGATCTATACCGAGAAAGAAGGTTGGGCGCGACTAAAGAAACAGCTTCACACAAAAAAACATGTTGCAACCATTGTGCCTGGGTCTCTTTATAGTGAGCGATCCGCCATGTACCAAAATCCAGCCCGACGACGTCTCATGGAGCGGCTCAGGCGAATTTCGAACGGTGCTGAGTTTACCGATATACGCCAGCAGATTGCAAAGCTTAGGGCTGTGAAACAGTCTGCCGAATTGAACGCAATTGCATCAGCCGTTCACATTACCACCGCCACCGTAAACGAGCTACGAAGTGCCCAGAAACTCGGCACCTACGATACCGAGTACGGGCTTGAAGCCGCCATTACGTTCGGTTTCCGAAAGCGAGGTGCCGCTGGCCATGCCTACAGCCCTATCATAGCCAGCGGAAAAAATGCTACGACACTTCACTACGTCGCGAATAGCGCTCCGCTCAATTCTTCCGAACTGATCGTTGTTGACGTAGGCGCCGAAGTAGAGCACTATGCAGCCGATATTACCCGTACTCTGTGCCCGTCTGTGCCCACAAAGAGGCAGGCTGCAGTTCTCGCAGCGGTGGAGTCAGTGCAAGAACAAGCTTTGGAAGCCCTCAAACCAGGCACGCTACTAAAAGAGTACGAGCAAGTGGTAGCTACGGCAATGGGTAGATCGCTTGTTAGCCTTGGACTATGTTCTGACCCAACTGACCACGCGTTATTACGACGATATTACCCCCACGCAACATCCCATTTTCTTGGTCTCGACGTTCACGACGTAGGTGACTACCGGGAACCGTTGGTGCCAGGTATGGTACTAACATGCGAACCAGGAATTTACATACCCGAGGAGGGCATCGGAGTACGTCTCGAAGATGATATTGTTATTACTAAAACCGGCTATGAAAATTTGAGCGCGGATTGTAGCCACAGCGCTTACGTTTTATAATGGGTGCTATGACCGCAAAACATAAACAGGGTTTTCTGTATACCTACATGTTGCGTTGGTTTGTTTGTAGCCTTGGACTGTGGATTGCCGCGGGTTTGTTGCGTGGGTCGGTTGACTACCAGGATAGATTAGGGGTGGTTGTTCTGGCTGGAGCAATTCTGGCGTCCATAAACGCAGTCATTAAGCCGGTGATTGTTATACTTAGCCTCCCGGCCATTCTGTTAACGCTCGGGTTGTTTATGCTAGTTATTAATGGTGCTACGGTCTACCTGGCGAGCGTACTATACGACCCGCTACACATAGATAGTTTTAGCGTTGCTGTTATGACTGGTATCATCATTGGCTTGGTAAATTATCTCGTCACGGCTATACTAGACTCACGATGACTATATACAATTACGTTTCTATCGGAGCAATGCTCCTCATGACACTTCTCATACTTGTCCAAACGCGTGGCGCGTCGCTTGGTGCCGGCATCGGTAGCAGCGGCGAGGTAAATACAGAACGCCGTGGCACCGACAAAACCATATACCAGTTGACGATTGTGTCGGCGCTGGTTTTTATACTGTCTTTGCTAGTTGGTGTAATCATAGCCTAAACATAGAGCAGGTGGGCACTTACCATGGCATTCCTCGATAGAACAACTAAACTTCGTGTTCGAAGAACATTACGACGAAAACAACGTCAGGTAGAAGCTGTCACATCGAGAGCGGAGGAGCGATTTGACAAGCAATTTATCGACCGCTTGGAGCGGCTACTCGATGTCCAACGGTTTGTGATAGGCTGGCTATTTTTGGTCGTTGCCATAAGTGTTCTCACTGTGCTTCAGACGGTTGGACTAAATCAGTACCACTTGAAATTTGGCCCTGTTGCTGGCGGAATCTACACAGAAGGCATGGTTGGTAGCTATACCAATGCAAATCCTATTTATGCCACTGGACCAGTAGACACCAGTGTATCTCGACTTCTCTTTTCCGGTCTATTCAAGTACGATGACCTAAATCACCTGGTGGGAGATCTTGCGCAGTCATACCAGGTTGACGAAAGTGGGCGACAATATACTGTGAATCTTAAACAAAACTTACGTTGGCATGATGGTACTCCCCTCACCAGCCGAGACGTTGTTTTTACCTATAATCTTATTCAGAACCCAGATGCCAGATCCCCATTATTCAGTAGTTGGCAGGGGATTTCCGTGAGTGCACCAAACCTCTCTACCGTCATCTTCCAATTACCTGGCGCACTCACCGCCTTTCCTTATAGTCTAACTACGGGCATCATTCCCATGCACAAACTGGCAAAAGTGCCAGCCTCACAGCTCCGGACGGACAGTTTTAATACAACAGCTCCAGTAGGGGCGGGGCCTTTTCAGTGGGATACACTTCAACTTGGCAGCAGCATACAATCCGGCGAAGCAGTAACACTCATTTCTATGAAAGCCTTCGACGAGTATGTTGGTGGGAAACCCAAACTGGAAGGGTTTGTTCTGCACGTATTCGATAGTGAAGAACAGCTCGTAGCTGCCTACAAAAAACGAAGTGTAGAAGCGATGGCTGGACTAAAGTTCCTACCTAAATCACTTCAACAAAGCGAGGAAATTTATACCTATGAATTTTCGACAACTGCTGCCACAATGGTATTTTTTAAGACTAGCGAGGGCATTCTCAGCGATGCTGTACTTCGTCAAGCACTAATACAAGGAGCTGATCAAAACGAGATTATAAAGAGGTTGGGTGGTGTGCTCAAGCCGGTAAAGTCGCCATTTTTAGCTGGTCAGATCGGCTACGACAAAGCGTATGAGCAGGCAGCCTTTAATCCTGCCTCTGCTGCCACGCAGCTTGAGCAAGCCGGCTGGATACGCGGTAAAGACGGTAAACGATCAAAAAACGGCCAATCACTGCAGTTCCAAATTGTGGCTGAAGAAACCCCGGATAACCAGATTGTCCTTAAGGAACTCCAAGAATCATGGAAAGGGCTGGGAATTACTATGATCCCCGTGTTGCAGACAACTACAGATTTTCAAAGTGCTGTCGAAACACACAGTTACACAGCACTATTATACGGAATTTCTATTGGAGCAGACCCCGACGTTTACGCCTACTGGAGCAGTACTCAAGCCGATGTACGCAGCAGCAACCGTCTCAATTTTTCCGAGTATAAATCTGCTTTGGCCGATACTGCACTTGAGGGCGGCCGAACGCGTCAGGATCCATTAGTACGTGCGCTGAAATATAAGCCGTTCCTGAAAGCCTGGCAAGAAGACGCACCCGCTCTCGGGCTGTATCAGCCGCGGTCGTTGTATATTACCCGTGGACCGATAGCGGGGCTAGAGATTCACCAAATCAACACTGATGCCGATCGATACTATTCTGTTGGAAACTGGACCGTAAAAACTGGTCATATTCCAAAATAACTTCTCATATCTGTACGTGAGCGTAGTCGAATGATTTGCTACACATACACGTTCTAAGCGGTGGCCGGACTGTTCGACAAAGGGTATACTACGGTTGTGAAAGATTATCTTGCCTATGTAGCCGTGGTATTGACTATTGGTGCCTACATTCCATACTACAGAGACATCTTGCGAGGCAAAACACACCCCCATGTCTATAGTTGGTCGCTTTGGGCAGTACTAACAACACTTCTTGCGCTCCTCCAGGCTAGAGGAGGTGCTGGTGCAGCGGTCTGGGTTACGGTAGTAGTGGGAATTCTTTGTGTTGGCGTGGTCGGGCTTAGTCTGAGAACAGGTAGGCGCGATATTACGCGAACAGATACAGTCGTCGCTGCGCTGTCAGTACTCGCAATGGCTACCTGGCTCGTTACCGATACGCCAGTCATTGCGTTGGTGCTTGCAGTAGCCGCTGACATGCTTGCCTTCGTACCGACTATACGAAAATCGTACTCGAAGCCGTACAGCGAAACATTGTCGCTGTACGTGACAAATGTCATGCGGTTTGCTCTTGCTTTTGCCGCCCTGCAATCGTACACATTCCTTTCCGCCGCATGGATTATCACTTGGCTAGTCGCCAACGCGCTATTTTCGATAATGCTTATTATTAGGCGCAGGCAGGTACTATACCAAGATTAACTGGCCAGTAAACATACCGAGTGACATTCCGGAGTAATCTACTCCCCGAACCGCATCGCATGAACCGGTATGCTTACAGCACAATCTCATCGATCTATCCTATATTCCCAAGTGAAACTACCAGATGAAAAAATCTATCCCAGGTGAAAATCTCAATTCGTGCATTTGATATAGCCTAGTCCGCTCTATTCTAACCCCAGCTTCACATAAGAGTCTCCTCTTCGTTTGAGTAGATAACAGGGCGTTAGCCCTGTTATTCTGTTTGTACTAACAAAACAAACAAAAAAGGAGACACTAC
>JBASZU010000128.1:0-13035 GCA_049661165.1 Saccharimonadales bacterium (SeqCode) | reverse complement strand
TTTCTAAGCTAAACTTGCTGTCTATGGGCAGCAGCCGCCCTTTGTCGAGCTTTATTACGGCATCCACAATCTCGCCGTCTTTGAACTTGTACTGCGTTTCGTACACATGCGGTGGCAGCACGTTCCCAAGCACCGTGTCGAGGTAGTATTCGCCCAGGCCCCCGCGCTGCTTCGGGTTTTGCAGGACGCTTTGGAGCGTTTTGAGCTCATCGGCCACATCTACCACCCGCTTGTTTGATTCCTTTAGCTCGGTGAGATTTCGGGTAATTTCGGTGATGATTTTATTACTTTCCGTCGACTGTTTCTGGAGTGCGCCAAACATAGCAGATTGTGATTTATCGAGCCGGTCACTAATTTGCGTTTGCACGCCTTCTTTCAGCTTGGTAATGTCCTCACTGAGGTTGCGCAAATCTTCTTTGAGCAGCAGCGCGCTTTCGTTTGAGGGCTTCCGCGTCAGCACAAATACCAGCACGGTAGCGAGCAGCACAACCACAACCCCCAAAATAACAACCACCGTTTCCATAGTGTCAGTATACCATCAGGCTAACCGAGTGACGAAATACATCACCACCGCGCCAATTATGGTCAGTAGTATGGTGCTATACGATGAACGTTTGCTATGTGCTTCAGGCAAAATTTCTGCCGCTGCAATATACAGTAGGAAACCAGCAAAGAACGATAAATACCACAACGTGAACTCATCTCCCAGATGAAGAATGTAACTGAGTAATACCCCCGTCAGCGGGGCCGCCGCATCGATGGCCAGCATAATCATGGCTTTCCGCCGATTATTTTTATGGGTCAGCATAAGGTTCACTGTGTTGAGTCCGTCCGAAAAGCTGTGCGCAACAACCGCGAGCGCAACCGCAGCACCAATGGCAGGATTTGTTTGAAACGCTAGCCCAATGCCAAAGCCGTCGAGCATGCTGTGTCCAGCAAGCGCAAATGCCCCTGCCTTGCCCACATGCGGATGGTGGTGTTCGCCATACTTTGTTTCGTCAGCATGGCTAATCAGGATAGTTTTTTCTATGATATGAAAAAATAAAAACCCGCCCATAAGCGCTACCATGGCAGTCGTAATATCTCGAGACGCCGTCTCACTCAACTCAACAATCTCCGGCAACAGCCCAAACACAACCACACCCATCACCACTCCGGCTGTTAGACCAAGCAGCCGGTACAATTTATCTTGATTTTTGAGTGCTATGACACCCCCAACAACGGTGGCAAGAGCCGCAAGGATTGCAAGAAGAATTACCATGTCTTTAGCCTATCTTTTTATGATACTTTTTGCAAAAGTGTCGCAATTTTTGCTAAAATTGCAGCATGAGCAGCCAAGACATATTTGAAAAGTTTCTGCGAGCTAACAAACTCAGTCTCACCGAGCCTCGCCAGGCGGTGTTTGATGCCCTTCAGCACCACAAAAGCCTCACCATGGCCGAACTAATCGCCGCATGTCCAGGCGTTGACCGCGCCAGCGTGTACCGTACTAGCGAAGTCTTTGAGAACCTCCACATCATTGTGCGTATACCCACTGGATGGAAATATAGGCTGGAGCTCGGCGAGGCCTTTCACGAACACCATCACCATGCCACGTGCAGTAACTGCGGGGCAAGCATTGCCCTCCCCGAAGACCCCGCACTCGAAAAGCGCCTGCAAGCACTCGCAAAGCGTCGCAACTTTACTCTTACCACCCACCAAATAGAACTCACCGGCCTCTGCGAGAGCTGCCAGACCTAGGCTAAAGCTGTATCCAGTATCGCTGTTTGATAACTCCGTTTTGTTCAAGCTCGTTTTCTAGCACGCCACCATTAGCCATAATTACCTTTGCCGACCCGATGTTTCTCGCATCGCAAGTTACCAAGACACGGTCCAGATGTAGTGAGCGGCAAAATTCAAGCGCAAGTTGCAGCAATTCTGTACCGTATCCTTTGCCGCGATACTTCGGCCCAATACTATAACCGATATGCCCTCCAACCTGAAGCAAATAATCATTGAGCGAGTGCCGGATGTTTACAATACCGACCATTTGTTTGTCTTTTAGCCGCCGCACCAAGAAGGTTGAGGCTGCCACCTTATCTGGGGGCAAGAGCCGTTCATTTTTATACGCGGAAACATTTTCAAGCCAATCGTCATATACCAAAGCCTCCTCAAGCCCAGCCGATCCAGGGATATTTGTAATATAATCTGGCGCTTTGAAAGTAGTACGAAAATTCCAAACATCTTCTTTGGATTGACTGGTTGGTTCTTCAAGATACAGTCTGCTCATTTCCGTAGTGTAACATTTTAAAAAGGCCGGTACTTTCGGCCCTTTTCGCGGAAAATCAATTTCCATGCATAACTGTACGCTAGCGGAACGCAAAAGTATGTGACGAAAGTTACTGACATAACAAAAAGGCACATTTTACATCGTTTACATTCCACGATATGCTGGAGTGATGTTTGATTACCTCTGGCATGGCATTATTGGCCGCCCCTACCGCTTACATGTTGCTCGTAGTGGCGATGTGTCCAAACCAGTTATTGTGTTGCTGCACGGCATCGCTGCCAGCGGCGACGATTGGCGCAAAGTCCTGCCCTATCTCGAGCCGCACAACCACTGTATTACCATAGACTTACTCGGTTTTGGAGATTCGCCCAAACCCCAATGGCTCGGCTATACCATGGATGACCACATGCGCGCCCTCTACCGCACCATGAACAAACTTCACCTGGGAAGCTCATTTATACTGATAGGCCATTCACTTGGTTCACTTCTGGCCGCACGCTATGCCACCGAACACGAAGCGAATATTAGCCGGCTAATCCTGCTAAGCCCACCTGTGTACCCACCGTTGTCACACATAAAAAGCAAAACTGCTCGAAAACTAACCGGCTTGCTTCTCAATATATACAAATTCCTGCGCGACGACCCACGCATAAACCCCGAATCGTTTCGTAAGCTCATGTACCTCGCGCCATTGCCGCGCGGTGTTATAAAACAACCAGAAACATGGGTACCCTTTATGCGCACACTGAAGGAATGTGTCGAAAAACAAACTATCTTAGGCGACGTCAAGCAGCTCAGCCTACCCATAGATGTCTGCTATGGCAGTCTAGACCAGGTGGTAGTAAGCAGCAATGTTGAGCTGCTGGCTCGTAATAAAAATGTTCGCCTCCACACCTTCCTGAACACCCATGACCTCACCACCCGCTACGGCAAGCTCGTCGCAAAAATCCTGGCCAAACCTACGCCGCAAGCTTAACTTCCGCAGTCGCGGGATCTAAGTCGGGTATTTTCCGGAGCAATTGATATATTGCCGTTTCTTCCGAAACACTAGGATTTTCATTGACTCTCGCAACTAACTCAACCCAACCCGCGCTACTTCCAGGACTATTAGCATCTGAACAATTTTGATATACAACGAGTTGCCCATGAGGCGCCGAGTGAAGATCACGGGCAACGCTGACGGGTATTTCATAGCTCTTACCCAAATTATTAATAATTAGACGTATACTCTCACCGGCCGTAAGACCATCAAGTCTTTTTATGTTTTTTTCCTCGAGCTTTATATTTCCAAATTTGTCTATGAAAGCAATATGACCCTCTCTTGGGTCGCGCGGAATAGTATCGTGAACCTCTCCTTTAAGCCGTGCAACACCCAGTGCCGTTTGGTCGGGATACTGAAAGACAGGTTCGAGATGATTTGGATACCAGCGGGTACGTACAATCCGCGCTGAACGGAATTGTTCATGCTCACCGTCAAACGCAGGATGACCCTTGGTGGGAATACGATATAGCCCCAAAATCCTATTTCGCTCAGCCAAACCACCAAGAAATCTTCTCATAGCATATACTTCAAGTCCTGATGTCGTAATCGCAAGATAGAACTCTTCTCCGTTTTGATTATTCGCCGTGTGTTCATCGTCTCTAGGTGCAAAATTTGCAACTGCCAGAGTAGCCATGCTGATGGCCGCCTGCTTTCGTTTCAGCGCATCTGGATGAAGAATTACTTCTTCATGTACCTTTTGAGCAAGCTTGCTTTGCGCAGCAACCAAGTCATCTACCAAGACAAGTCCGTAAGGCGCGAGCCAGGCACGCAACCCAATCGGTATTGTATGTACACCGGAGATCCCCTGGCTTTCGCTTGCCACGGTCAAAGCAGCATCGAAGTCAGTTGACTTCCACCAGGTAGCCGTACCACTGCCAGCAACTTCAGGGAAAACATCACTAAAATGCACCTGCCCTTGTTCGGGTCGAGCCAAAAGAGACTGTACGGTCGGTATAGTTTCAGCGTGGGATGGCATAATAACTCCTTATGGTTTCACCTCATTTGGTATTTTGGCTAGTATAACATATGACATATTTTACATGTATGCAAAATATCATTCCCGGTCACGGCGGATTTCTTCGGCAATAACGGCGTTTATGACCCAAAGAAGTGCAAGGCTAAACAAAAAACCAGGTAAAGCCGCGAACTCAACCCTGCTAAATTCAAAAAACTGCGTAAGCAGAAGATTTATGAGTGTAGCACGCCGGAACCACTCAAAGGCGTGAAGCCTAGAGCCATTCAGCAAAGCTAGCCCAAAAACCACGCATACAGCGGAGACTGCCGTTGTGGCAGCTTGGCCGACTACGAGGCTGTGTCCATAACTTGCCTTTCCAGCAAAAAATTCCTGAACATCACTGACATTTGCATAAAGCGCACTGACTACAGCAGCCACAAACACTAGAGTCTCTAGCGCAAAAAACAACCGAATTAGTACAGACGAAGTGCGCTGCTGCCAAAGTTTTGTGTAGCCCAGTGCAAAACGACGTCGCAGACGGCGGTATATTCCCAATTTTCTTCGGTCGGTGACGGGCAAGCTTTTCAATAACTGCAATAGCCTAATCGTCAGCACCGACTGTTGGTTTGCACGCAGGAGCAACTGCCTCGTGCTAGCTCGCTCGTGTATATCCATATCCTGATGCACCGCTTCTTCGAGCTGCCGCAGCGCATTTAGCTGGTATTCTTCGCTCGTTAGTTTCTGCTCGCGTGTTAAGAAGGATATAGCAAGATCTAGCGCTACAAAAATTGCGTATATTATGCCTACAGCAGGACGGAAAAAGTAGTTGTTGTCGCGCGTAATGAGCTTGCCTATTTCATCAATGAACACGCCAAAACCAACACCGCCCACAAACGCTACAATCCGCTGAACCGCCTTACCTAGAAACGCAAAGTTCAGTACAAAAGCAATTAGCATAAGTACGCCACCCCATAACACATGGGCTACGTGATACTTTGTGCCTCCGACGATTGGATACCCCATGACGTGCAAATAAAATCGAAGCAATAATATGCTGCTGACAGCCGAGACCAGAAACAATTCAAAGAGGCCGCGTGAATCGCTGTTCCGTATAAAAATTCTTGCCTGCGTCATACACGTAGTATACCGAACAATCTCAGTTGCGCGATACATAAGCGTCATGGCACAATATACATAATGGAATCTTCAATATTCTTGCAACTTGCTGCGGTGCTCGCTGTGGCAGCTGGCGTTTCGATTGTGATGCGCTTGCTGCGGCAGCCACTTATTATTGGTTACATACTCTCAGGCATCGTGTGCGGACCAGCCGCACTCGACCTCATTCAAAACCGCGAGGCATTTGATTCGTTTAGCCAAATTGGTATTGCCCTCCTGCTCTTCATAGTTGGTCTTGGTCTGAACGTAGGCGTTATAAAAAATACCGGCAAACCTGTGTTTTTGGTATTTCTACTAAACACACTGCTGGTTGGCGGCCTCACTTACGGCGTCGGTAATCTGCTCGATTTGCCACGGTCTGAGTCGGTGGTGTTGGCCGTTGCCATGCTGTTCAGTAGCACCATTGTGGTCGTAAAAAATCTGGTAGACAAACGGGAACAGCACCGTTTGTATGGACAAGTTGCCATAGGTATACTGCTCGTCGAAGACTTAGCCGCCACCATTGCACTCGTGTTTCTGGCAACCGCAAAAGACGGCGGTGGCGCCGACCAGCTCTACGGGCTCGTGGGCAAAGGCTTGCTCCTCGGTGGCACACTCACATTTATAGGCTGGTTTGTCATGGATAAACTGGCAAAGTTTTTTGCAGCAAACCAAGAGTTCCTTTTTACCTTTGCGCTGGCCTGGGCATTTAGTGTTGCCGCGGTGTTTGATGTAAGTGGTTTCTCACTGGAAGTCGGCGCTTTGTTTGCGGGCGTGTCTCTGGCTTCGCTGCCGTATGCACAAGAGATTAGTACCCGGCTAAAGCCGCTACGTGACTTCTTTTTGGTGCTCTTTTTCATCAGCCTGGGCAGCACCATGACGCCCGGCGGTATGTCTGATGCGTTTGTGCCCGCGCTGCTGCTTTCGACCATAGCACTCTTTGTAAAGCCCTTTAGCGTGTCTACCGGTATGGGGCTGCTTGGGTTCACCAAACAAACCGGGTTTAAGACTGCGGCGCACCTTTCGCAGGTGAGCGAATTTTCCATCATTGTCCTTACGATGGCTGTGAGCGAACAAATGGCAAGCGCTCGCATACTCAATGCCCTCACTCTTACGGCGCTCATAACCATCGCTGCCTCGAGCTATCTTATGAAATACAACGATCAGCTTTACCGCATTTTTGCAAAATGGCTCACGCCATTTGAACGGCCAAACGCCTACGCCGACCACGGCAAAGCTCCTGACTACAAATTATTCCTGTTTGGCTACCGCAAAGGCGGCCACGAATTTGTAAACACCTTCCGCGAAATGAAAAAGAAATACATAGTGGTCGACTATAACCCCGATGTTATAGAAACACTCGAACGGCAGCACATTCACCATGTGTACGGCGATGCAACCGATTACGAACTACTAGAAGAAATTGGCCTTGCCAAAGCAGAGATGGTAGTGAGCATACTACCAGGACACACTACCAACCGCGAGCTCCTAAAATACTACCTCAGCAAAAATGAAAACGGCATATTCATTTGCCATGCCACCAGCTATGACCGGGCGGCAGAGTTATACGAACATGGCGCTTCGTACGTCATGCTACCGCACTACATAGGTAGCGAGAAAATGAGTGCCTTCATACGCACCCACGGCAACGACAAGGCGGCCTTCGACACCTACCGCAAAAAGCACATCATCACCCTCGGCAAAGCCGCTATAGCGTAAAGGCCACGTTTCAAATGCACAACTGGCAGTGTTTCGGAGGGTTTGCCTGCAGTGGGCGCTCACTTCGACGCTGTAATAGGTTGTATCCGGGGAACCGGGGATGCATAACGACTGATTTGAAATCTTCTCTCAGGCGCTGGCGCGCGGAAGCTGTTTGACGAACAGAGTGAGGAGTTCTGCACAAGCCCAACGCGTGAGAGAAGATTTCAAGTAAGCCGGTCGTTTGCATTCTCCCCGGCAGGTTTGTCCAACTTTGACTGAGCAAAGTTGGTCGGCTTGGCAGTCCGATAACTGCCCTCCTAATGAAGCTTAGTGACACCGTAATGCATAGTGGACACACAGCAGGTATCAGAAGCGCATGGATTCCCGCCTGCGCGGGAATGACAAGCACAAAAATCTATTATCAAATACACGCTGAAACGATATTGAATTTTAGTACACCAAACATGTTACAATTTATGTTAATTACGAAAGCTCGCGGGGCGGTAGTTGGCCGAGCGGGGATGTGGCACTCAGTATAGAACAATAATCCACTACAAGGAGTTTTGCTGTATGCCCAAAACGAAAAATTACCGGTACTACGACCTCGCAGTCGCCGCGAGCGTGGCAACGCTCATTATTTCTAACCTTGGAGCTATGAAGCTGATTGCCGTAGGGCCCATCATTGCCGACGGTGGTGCGCTACTTTTCCCACTCGCTTATATACTGGGCGATGTTATGACAGAAGTGTACGGCTACAAACACACCCGCCGCGCTATTTGGGTAAGCTTTTTCTGGCTACTCCTTATGATAGCCGTCTTAACGGCCGTACAAGCCCTACCCTCCGTTACAGGCGCGCCAAATGTGACCGAATTTAACACGGTCTTTGGGTTTGTGCCTCGTATAGTGGCTGCAAGTCTGGTCGCGTACCTGGTGGGCGAATTTGTAAATTCATTCGTTTTAGCAAAAATGAAAGTTCGTAGTGGTGGCAAAAAACTCTGGCAACGCCTTGTGGCATCGACGCTACTGGGTGAAGCTATAGACACAACCATATTCTGTATGGTGGCATTTTACGGTCTTATTACCAGCAGTCAGATGGTCAACTACATTCTGGTGGGAATTATGTTCAAGGTAACCGTAGAAACGCTAATGCTCCCCGTAACCTACCGTGTTATCGCCTGGCTAAAAAGCCGTGAACACGAAGACCACTACGACAAAAAGACTAACTTCACCCCCCTCAGCGTTAGCCTCGACGACTAGGGCTTAGGACTCAGATTATAGAGCTTAACCTCAAATGTGGCCGCAGGCCGCTAAAAAATCATCGCGTTAGCGATACAGCTAGAACGAGCATGCGTAGTCACCCGGCTGTCATGTTGTTAGGCTTTGCAACTACCTACAGGCGGCGCAAGTTGTTTGAGGAGCGTACTACTTGCCAGTGGCAAGTAGTACGTAAGGAGTTCTTGCGTCGGTTGCAAAACTGACAACCTGACACCGAGAGACGGAGCTTTGCTCTGGCTTTTTTGGCCAGCTTTTTTGCCACCAAAAAAGGTGGTCGGTTTGGCAGTCCGAGAACTGCCATGTCAGTGAGGGGGCATGGCGAAGCTGTAAAGGTTGGTGAATGCATAGACGTCAGTGGAGGGGTATGGATGCTGAAACTAGTTCAGCATGACGGAGGGTGTGGGTGGTAGTACCTCGCGAGCCAAGCGTCACGAAACTCGTAAAACGTGCCGGCCTCTATGCTGGCACGCATCTGGTCAACCAACCCCACTATAAAGAATTCATTGTGTATGGACATGAGTGTATTTGCCAGTAGTTCCTTGGCACGGAACAGATGCTGCACATACGCCCGGGTGAAATTCTGGCAGGTATAACAGAGACAGCCCTCTAGCAACGGGGTGAAATCGCGCTGATATTTGGCACCACGGATGTTCTTGCGACCTTCAAACGTATAAAACGCTCCATTTCGTCCAACGCGCGTCGGCGACACGCAATCAAAGGTGTCGATGCCGTGCTCCACCGCCGCAAACATATCGTCAGGCTCACTTATGCCTAGCATGTGTTTTGGCCGGTCTTCGGGCAAAATTTCGTTGCACCACTGCACAATATCGCCCAGTCGTTGCTTTTCAATAGCCCCACCTATGCCGTAGCCGTCAAACTCGCGCTCCGCCATCCACTGTGCCGTTTCACGCCGCAAGTCTTCGTAATTTGCGCCCTGCAATACCCCAAACACTGCCTGATACGGTCGGTCGGGGTGGAGTTTTCTGAGACGCTGCATTTCTTTCAAACTGCGTTCTGCCCATGGCTGCGTGCGCACGCGCATAGACTCTTCCTGATACTCACGCGTATCCATAAGCGAGGTTAGTTCGTCAAACGCAAAGCACATATCCGCCCCAATGCCATGCTGTATTTGTATGGAATGTTCGGGCGTAAAGCGGTGCATGGACCCGTCGAGATATGATTTAAAATCGGCTCCGTCATCGTCTACCCACGCCTGCCGCTCTTTACGCGGCGCAATCACGTCATCAGCCGAAACACCCTCTACTTCCATACTGAGCGTTTTTTTGAACCCGCTGCCCAGTGATAGCACCTGAAACCCGCCGCTATCGGTGAATGTCGGGCCGTCCCAGTGCGTAAACTTTGCCAGCCCGCCGGCTTGCTCAATCAGCTCCGGGCCGGGTTGTAGGTACAAATGATAGGCGTTTGCTAGCATTGCTTGGGCGCCAGTACCGCGCACCTGCTCTGGCGTCATTGACTTTACGCTTGCCTTGGTGCCAACTACTACAAACGCGGGGGTCTTTATGTCTCCATGCGGCGTATGGATCACGCCGCTCCGCGCCAAAGTACCATTAAGACGCTGCCTAACTTCGAAGTAGAATGGACGCTTCACACTCATGGGAGCTATCCGCGAACTCGTGCCGGTTTGTTGACCGCCTCACCCGTTTCTAGTTTTTTGCGTACCCGTATAGAAGCAGCTATAGACGCACCTATGATGCCAATGCCGGCCAGCCCCGGTATGAGTTCCGGTATATGAAACAGCGCGCTAAAAAGCATAATAAGCGCCAGTACAAACACCGTATAGTGTGCGCCGTGCTCAAGATAAATAAAGTTCTTAAGCGTGCCGCGTCGTACCATAAACACCGTCATAGAACGTACCCATATGGCGCCTATGCCAAGTCCGGCCGCAATAAGCACCACATTGCTTGTAATGGCAAATGCCCCTATAACGCCGTCAAAGCTAAAGCTCGCGTCGAGAATCTCAAGATATATAAAGCTCATAAACGCTGCAAGACCGACCTGTTTTGTGGCCGATTTTTTGGCATCAACACCCTGATATTTTTCTATCCAGCGAATAGCACCATGTATAAGCAGGTATGTGAGCGTACCGAACCCACCGGCCATAAATGTTGTTTTTGCGTGCGAGTTAATGGGTAGAGCTGCAACCGTAAACAACATTATGGTTGTAACTACAGATGGCCACGCCCAGTGAGACAGTTTTTTAAGGTGCTTTTCAATATGCTTAATCCACATAGTGTGCCGCTCATCGCTAAAGAAGAAATGAAACGCAAGCATAAGCAGGAACGCTCCACCAAAGGCCGATATAGTTGGGTGCGCCTCTTCAAGATGATGTGCATACTCTTTGGGGTTGTTTAGGGCTAGGTCAAGCACTGTCTTCCAGCCAAGGTCTGCGGTAATGGACACAATGAGTATTGGGAACACCACGCGCATACCAAATATGGCAATAAATATACCAACCGTCAGGAATATAAGCTGCCAAAACTTGCTCATACGCTCAAGTACCTTGGCATTGATGATAGCGTTGTCGAAGCTGAAGGTGAGCTCAACTATCATAAGGATGATAGTGACAAACAACGCACTCCAGCCAAGGCCGACGGTTACGCCAATGAGTGTTGCCAGCGTAGCAAATATAGAAAATCCAAATATACGAAAAACAGACTGCGGGTGAAAAAGATGTTTCATGCT
This sequence comes from Saccharimonadales bacterium (SeqCode), assembly GCA_049661165.1. Taxonomy (GTDB): domain Bacteria; phylum Patescibacteriota; class Saccharimonadia; order Saccharimonadales; family UBA4665; genus JAGXIT01. Next base: position 1,935 of record JBASZU010000128.1, on the reverse strand, counting down.
CGGTCTAGTATAGCAAAGGACTTCCGCGTGCACTAGCCAAGAACTACAGCCATTTGTTTTTGCGGAATAGCAGCACAGCCAGCGCCGACAGGCCGAGCACTATTGCGAGCACAAACGCAAACGCATACTGGTTGTCGGCAAACGGTACTGCCACATTCATACCCCACAGTCCACCTACTATAGTCGGAATGGTTAGAAATATGGCAATAGAGGTAAGTCGCTTGAACGTCGCGTTCAGGTTTGTCGTAGCAATCGCATCGTAGGCCTGGCGCATGTTCACGAGCGTGCGCAGTCTCCCCTGCACCTGACCAATCAACTCGCCAGTGCTGCGTTCTATGTCTTCTATCATATCGCGGTCATCTTCGTAGAGCCGCAGATACTTGCCCCCCAGCAGCGAATTGAATAGAAGCGACTGGGGCTGTAGGGCCGAAAGAAACTCGTTGAGGTCTTCTTCAAGCTCAATAATACGCACGAATTCCTTTGCGCTCAAACGCGACTGTCGAAGCTCGGCTCGCAGCTGCAAGACCCGACGCGCTACTTTTGTGAGGTGCTTTTCATACGATTTGTTTATTTCGTCGAGCATCCAAAGCACGGTTTTTGTCTTTTGTGTCGTCACAAACTCTAGCTGGTCATGGACCAACCGGTCGAGGATAGTCGTTTCTATACGCGATACCGTGAAAATATAGTCATTTGTATAGACAATCAGCAGTGGCTCAGTTGCAATTTCTGCTCCCTCAGGATGACAATACCGCGTAAAGAGGTAGACAGCCCCCTGGTATGTCTCAATACGCGGCGCTTCATATATATCTATGGCGTCCTCAAGCGTGTCGCGGTCTAATCCGTACGTTTCACTCAGCATGTCGAGGTCTTTTTCTGACGGACTTGTAACAGCAATCCAAGACCCAGCACGAGGCGTGTCGAGTTTTTGCAGTGCTCTTTCGCGTGCGCGGCTGTAGTAAATCTGTACCATGCAGAACATTCCCTGAGCTCTTTAGCTCGTTTAACGTCTATTACCGTAAGTGTAACACACTGGTTTCATAAATGAAACCATAATATTGCTTTTTTTGTGTTTTTTTGCTATAATATACTTTACCTGTGACCCCGTCACGGGCAGAAGGAGTTTTTGGGAGTGATTTTGGGACTAAACGGACGCGCATATTACGCGCCTCGAAACAGTGCTACACCTGTGCCGCGAAAGTGTCTTCACGGTATTTTATACTTGCTGGCACTCTTTCTTCTCGTGTACGGTAATCTTATCCGCTTGAGCGAACAATCTATGCTGGCTGCTGTAGGCCCTACCGCTTATGCTGCAAGCACCTCCGAAACCCAGTCTGAGCACACAAAAACTCCTCAAATTCTTGGTACCCAAGTAGGCTCAGGCGCAAACACACTAGCCGAAGATGCGCCTACCGAACAGCCCAAAAGCTGCACGAGCGTTGGCTACACCCTACCAAACGCCATTAGCCTCACGACGGCTGCCGCGGGCTTAACAAGTATCATCGATTCACCGACACACTACCAAGTGTATGGCACTACCATTCCTGCGCTCCGCGCCGCTATAGCAAACTGTCCAGCGCGTGCCGCCGGCTCGTATCACGCCCTCACCGCCTACCAGCTTAATTGGGCATACACGCCTGTGGCTACAAATGGTGTTTGCCACTTAGAAAATGTTCGGGTCGGCTTGCACGTCAATCAGTTTATGCCAATATTTTCACCCGGGAGCACTACGCCGCCATCGGTGGCTTCCACCTGGGATGTGTATAGCCATGCACTCAAAACCCACGAAGACGGTCACACCGCTCTGGATATAGAGTACGCCACCAGGCTCGCTACAGCGCTCCAAAACACAGGCAACATGGACTGCGCCACACTAACACGCCAAACTCAAAGCATTATAGACAGCCACGTTACCATGCTCAACACGGCAAATGAACT
>JBASZU010000127.1:0-2127 GCA_049661165.1 Saccharimonadales bacterium (SeqCode) | reverse complement strand
ACTCTGTATACTAGGAGGCATATGACACTATCGGTACAACCATATAAGGGTGCGCGGGATTTTTACCCGGAAGACATGCGCCTGCAAAAATACATGTTTAATAAATTTCGCGAAGTAAGCGAAAGTTTTGGCTATGAAGAATACGACGCACCTATCTTGGAGCCAACCGATTTGTTCCTGGCTAAAGGCAACCAAGAAATCATAGACGAGCAAACCTATACGTTTCAGGACCGCGGAGGTCGCAGCATCACCATTCGAACCGAAATGACCCCTACTGTCAGCCGTATGGTGGCAGGTAAGCGTCAAGAACTCGCTTACCCAGCTCGCTGGTATTCCATACCAAATGTTTGGCGCTATGAGCGCATGCAAAGGGGGCGGTTGCGTGAGTTTTGGCAATATAACGCAGATATTTTTGGGGTAGAAGGCGTAGAGGCGGAGCATGAAATAATTTTACTCGCAGAGCGGATAATGAAAAGTTTGGGAGCAAAGTCTGACATGTACAGCTTTCGTATAAACAGCCGCAAGCTTACATCCTATTTGTTTAAGGAATATCTCGGTTTGAGCGAAACACAGGAGGAGATGCTTGTACGCCTCATAGACCGCATGCACAAAATGGAGCAAGAGAGTTTCCTAGCCCAGGTGGACGCGGTGCTCTCACCCACGCAACGTGAGTCTGGCATGCTTGATAAACTCTTGCAGCTCCTGCAGGCCAAGAAGTTGAACGATTTGCCTGAAGGCACGCAAGAGCTCCCATCGGTTCTCGAAATGAAACAGCTCAGTGACCTGCTAGATGCTTCACGAGTAACAAATGTGAAGTTCGATATTACGCTTATGCGTGGCTTTGACTACTACACCGACATAGTGTTTGAAGTGTTCGATGAACACCCAGAGAATAATCGCAGCATGTTTGGCGGTGGCCGTTACGATGGGCTTGTCGGTATGTTTGGGGTAGAACCCGTGCCAACAGTCGGAATTGCCATGGGCGATGTGACCATGCAAAACTTCCTAGAAGGACATGGGCTTGTGCCAGAACTTGCTCCTGAAACTGACGCGTACGTGGTCCTCCTGGGTGAAAATATATATGAAAAGGCTCAGAGTGTATTGACCTACTTTAGAGACGAAGGCCTGCGAATTGCCGTAGATACCACCGGGCGTAAACTGGAAAAGCAAATTAAAACTGCGGTGAAAAAAGGCATCGAGCATGTCATTTTCATAGGCGATTCAGAGCTGGCCGACGACCGTTATAAGCTAAAAAATCTTGAGACGGGCAGCGAAGAATCGCATGGAGTTGATCGTATTGTGGCTATCCTACGGGACAAGCGCCGGAAGCACGTCCTACATAAACCAGGTGACCACGACGACACTGACGAATTTGATGTATGACAGCGACGAATCACGCTCTAACGGGTGCCCTTGTTGGCCTGAGCCTCGGTAATCCTTGGGTAGCACTACCGGCAGCCTTTGTATCTCACTTTGTGCTTGACGCGGTGCCGCACTTTGGCTTTAAAGGAAAGCTATCGGACGAAGAGTTGTTGTGGCGACCTGCGTTTAAGGTATTGCTAGGTGTCGAAGCACTCCTGTGTTTTGGCGTTGTGCTTACTTTATGGCTCGTACGGCCAGAATACTGGTTGCTTGGTGCGGTTTGCGCGTTCGTGGCCGCTTCGCCCGACTTGTACTCGTTGCCCCGATTTATTGAAGTAAATGGTTGGAGTTCGAAACCGACGCAGTGGAATGCGTTCCGGCGGTTTCATAGGGGCATTCAGACCGAACGAGTCTGGGGTGCGTGGATTGAGCTGGCCTGGTTGATTGCCGGACTGAGCCTGTTCGTACGGTTCCTGGGTTCAGTCAACTAACATGGAACAAGCGTAGCCTGTAAGAAGTCCTTTGGACTTTCAAAGAGCTCTGGCTGGTTATGCCTTGCCATCCATTCTTTGCAGAGAGCTTCAAGGTGCCTTGTCAGTATCCTGCCGCCAAATAGCCTCCTTGCATGACGCTTACTAATAGACTTGCTCCCCATTACCATTCCGCTACACTGTGAGCATGAACACAAACACTAAAAGCAACCGGGTCATGAAAGCGATGACTGGGTTATCTATCTTCGAATTTGACCAATTAGTATCTGACTTT
>JBASZU010000126.1:0-11349 GCA_049661165.1 Saccharimonadales bacterium (SeqCode) | reverse complement strand
CAAACAAACACATCTACGATATTATTCCTCTGTAAAGCACGCATATTTTCCTCCTGTTTGTTTTGAAAGATTTACAAGAGAAATTGTAGCGTGCTTTATCTATTGGTGGCTAATGCGTGATTGGGGTTACTATTCTGGGCTTTTTAATCGTGTGCGGTAAGTGGGTTAAAGATTGAGTCAATCTAGCAAAGAATTGTATACAAAAACACAATATATAGCGTCTTGACGAAAGCTTAAGCACCATATATACTTCTATTTACAGTTTTGTGATCGTCTCTCAAACAAAAAACTGCTACAATAAAAAACCGACGCATAACCAGTGGAGGGTTGTCTCATGGTCAAAAATATTACTATTTTTACGACGAAAACGTGTGCCTACTGCCCGATGGTCAAGAAATATCTTGCCTCAAAGGGTTTGAGCTACGACGAAGTCAATTTAGATGATGAGCCACAGCGCCAGCAGGAAGCCCTGGCAATTTCGGGCGCCCTGACCGTGCCAGTCACCGTCGTTACTCGCCAAGATGATTCACAAGAAGTGGTTGTCGGTTTCAATCTGGCCAAACTAGCGCCAGCCATCGCCTAAGCGATCAAATTCGAAATTCTAATTTCTAAATCCGAAACAAGCACGAATGACTGAATCTGAAAATCCAAAGCGATACGACCTTGAGGACCGGACATTTGCGTTTGCCCAGAGCATAAGGGAACATTTCAGAGAGAACAAGCCAGCATACTTAGACGTCGATGACACCAAACAACTCATCCGCTCGTCAGGATCGGTTGCGGCTAACTTCATAGAGGCAAATGAAAACCTCAGTAAAAAAGATTTTGTGATGAGGATAAAGATTTGCCGTAAGGAGGCGAAAGAGTCGGTTCTGTGGACGCGTTTGCTAAAAATGCCCGACACCTATGGCCAGGAGGCAACCGAACTAATGAAAATATTCGGTGCGATTTTGGAAAAGTGCAAATGAATTTTGCCTTTTATGTATTTGAATTTAGAATTTGTTTAGGATTTCGTATTTAGTACTTAGCAGTTAAGGAGATGATATGGCGGAACGGACGAAAGAAAACTCACATACAGTCATTATGGTTGGCGCTGGGCCGGCAGCTTTGAGCGCGGCTATATACACCACGCGCGAAGACATAGACACGATGCTCATCGAAAAAGGTGTGCCTGGTGGTCTTGCTGCCGTGACCGACTGGGTAGATAACTACCCTGGCTTCCCAGAAGGCTTGGCAGGGCTAGAGCTAGCTGGCAACCTGCAAAAGCAGGCAGAACGGTTTGGGGCGGTGATAGACTTTGGTGAGGTGACTGCGCTGCACGACGAAGGCGAGTGGAAGCGACTCGAAACGACACTGGGCGACCTGTACGCTCGGGTAGTGCTGGTGGCGACCGGTAGCGACTATAAAAAGCTCGGCATACCTGGTGAGGCAGAGTACTACGCCCGCGGCGTGCACTACTGCGCCACCTGTGACGGTGCCTTTTACCGCGACAAGCGGCTTGTTGTGGTGGGCGGCGGCAACTCAGCCGTGCAAGAGGCAATGTTCCTAACACGTTTTGCGACGCACATAGACCTTATGGTTCGGAGCAAGCTGCGCGCCAGTGATGTCTTGCAGAAAGAACTTCAGAAATTCGTTGACCAGGGGAAAATCACCGTGCATCTTGCTACTACCACCGATGAAATCATCGGCGATGCCGAGGGTAAGGTCATCCAGGTGAAGGGAACAGATACGGAAAGCGGCAATGAGGTGAAAATAGACACCGACGGTGTGTTCGTGTTCGTCGGCCTGAAGCCAAACAGTGAGTTTATGGGCGGTCAGCTCGAGACGGATGAAATTGGTCTCATTAAGACAGATGAGAACCTTATGAGCAGTATGAAGGGTGTGTTTGTGGCGGGTGATATCCGCTCTGGCGCGACCATGCAGGTCGCCAGTGCCGTCGGTGAAGGCGCTACCGCCGCCTTAAAAATCCGCGAATACCTCGAAGGCCACGTAAACATGCAGGAGGAAGTGTAATGACAGCAGAAAAAGGACCCCAGAGGGGAATCATCTCACCGGAATTAGCAGGTCTTGCCCACCGAGAAGCTACGGGCGAGGATGCAAGCCCTCAAACAGGATGCTTAGGAGGTGCTGCCATTCATGGGGCAGGCCAAGAAGAAACTATCGTTATAGATACAGCCCCCATTGAGTCAGATGACAATCCATGCATCGTACTGGGCATGGATTAAGCTAATAGTCTGGAGAGCTTTCCTGTATCTTCCGCTAGAAAATATGGTTTTTAAGCATGACGCGCAGTCTCAAGTATGAATCATCCCTATAATGTAGTCAGAGACAGGGTGCTCATACCAGAAGTACTAGTGAGATTTTTACTTAGGATTATGAGTAAGAGTCCACCTGCTGACACCTTTGTCGCGTCCATGTATATCATATGGTTGGACGAAGGTTGGAAGTGCCGCAAGCACCGTAGTCGAGGGGAACTGTGCGGTTATCACCATACGTGCAACCTGTACATCTATGGGCAACTCATGGAGTAGTATTACAAAGCTTGCTATCTCGCGCACCTTTTTCTGTGTTTGAGCTGTTTTCAGCGAATTGACTCGTTCTATCAGGCTGTTAATAATGTCTTGACCTGAAAAACTGCCTGATCTATGTTGAGGCACAAGGTCAGTAAACAAATGTTGATCGTCTATTTTGGTCCAGCCGTTTTCAGGGTAGTTCATTTTACTTGTTGACCAAACTTCAAAGATTTCTCTGAGCTTGTTAATGTGCGTTGTCTTTTCTGGGGTCACTAGGCCAGATACACTACCCCCTTCACACGTCTCCCTATAGAGCGGGAATAAGCCTAGACTGGTGTGAATCCCGTTCTCGTTGCCGAGACTTAAAAACGGAGATGCGTTTGCAAAGACTATTACTTCACTGTCACCGGCGATAGGAAAATCAAGCCCGCTGGCAGGTGCTTCGTACGTGCCCCTCGGTACTACTGTAGTCATATAGGTAGGTTACGATAGCAAATCATGTGTTGCAAGCATATGCGTTATAGATTGTTGTACCCCTCGTAATAATCGTAGATGAGGCGTTCGCGAGGGGTGCCGGTGGCTTCTAGCTCGGCACCGATGCTTTCGACGAAGCTTTGGCTGCCGGAGAGGTATGTGAGACTTTGGGGTGTTATTTTTGCTTGGATTTCCGCGGCAGTTAGTCTTGTGGGGTAGTGTATGTCAACACGCTCAAAATCTGGTATTTCACCTGGGATGAGGTTTTCCAATCTGTCGTCTTCACTCCGTCTAGCCCACAGGAACGTTATCGGGCGTGAAAGCTCCGACCTTTCACGCTCCATAAGCATGGAAATGTAGCTGGCGAGGGCGATGCCTTGGGCGACGAAAACGAGAGGGGTGGTAGCAAGGCGCGGAAGGATGGCGTCGCCGTGCGGCTCATCTATGAGCATGGTGTCTCCAGGCTTTAGTAGGCGCAAGTGGTGTTTATAGGCGCTATATGGTTCTTCGAGCCGGGTAATAAACCGTAGCTCGGGCTCAGAGGGGTGGGATGTAAGGGTAAACGTGCGATGCTGCTTGCCGCGTGTGTCAGTGATGTGAAACGGAAAGGTAAACCGGGCGTATTGCCCTGGCACATATTCGACTGCCGCTTCGGGCTGAAACCGAAATTCCCACACTTTAGGCGCAACCGTTCTATATCCCAATAAAGCTACCTGCATCCAATCAGTCTACCAGAACTCATCTTTCAAAAAAGATTGTCTGGCCAGATTAATAAAAATGATGATTTTAGCGAAAGGTGGCTGGAGTGTGGCAGTGTTTCAAATGGTAGAGGAAATATAGGTGCGGGCGTAGGTTTCGAGAGCCTCGATGAGCTCTGGCTGGTCTGTTTCGAGGGCAATTTCGCGTGTTCCTAGTAGTACGCCGCCTCGCTCGAAATTGTGAGTACCGCTGAGCGCGACTTTCTGTCCGTCCGGCATAGTAAAAATTATACATTTCGCATGGATATAGCCCGAACGTCGGAATTCTGTCGGCCACTTTCCCCTGAGTGAACGCAGACGAAGCAACATTTTGTTCATACCAAATGCTTGCTGCCAACGATTATAGTATAGTCGGGTTTGTTTCCCGGCGAAGCTACGGACGAGCGTTGCGCCGGGAGGATACTGTGATATGTACAAGATATCTGAAGCCTGAGCTGCGAGCTCACATGCCCGGCGATAAATCAGTGAGCGCCCAATTATACCGCCGTCTACCAGAACTCGACCTGCTGTGCAATCAAAACTAAAGCTTTTATACCAGCTGCCAGACCGATTGGCACTGCAGAGGCGCTCATGCTCTGAAACGAGCCTATTTGCAAGTGCGGCGTCATTGAGCAGTAACATGTAGTCAAGGCTAGTTATGCCATTTTTATATAAATTGACTCCCCCGAAGCAAAATACGGCATCATCGATAATGCACCATTTCAGGTGTGTTCGCTGTGCGTACAGGATTGGACCAAGCTGACCCACCCAAGAGAAATGAGCACCAGCGTCTTCGAGCCGTTCTCGCATTTTGAGGGTCGATTTTATCCCGCTATTGTTCCATACCTGGCCATCGGTTTCAAAGCTCATAACGCCAAGGGTGAAAATATCACCGGCCACCTCAACTGGTATGCCTCGCTGTGCTGCACCGCACAGTGCGTCGAAGAATTCTTCGGTGTAAGCATCGTATGTCATGATCATAGTAAACAGTACAATTCGGGACTGAGCCGCCCGAACTAGCCGCGTTGCCTCGGCGACGTATTCCTTAGCGGCAAGAACGCGCACAGGTGGTTGAGCCTGTCTCATGGTTATTTCTCGAACAAGTCTGGCCTATCAGTAACAATGCCGTAGACAAGTTTTCGCCACCGCTTCATTCTTTCTGGGGAATTTACAACACTGCTTCGCATGAACCAGAACTTCCTGTTGGGAGGGAAGATAATCAGCTGTATACCACGCCGTTTCATCATGCGCAGGTAAGCTGCATAAAGCCACAGCTCAGACATACTAATGCGCTTAGTGCTAAGACGTCTTGCTCGCCGTAGTGCCCTAATGCCAGACCAGGTTTCGTTGACTATCAGCTGCACACCGGGCAGCTGCTCACGCATGTGCTGCAGTGCGTCGAAGTCAAATGATGCTACCGCAAACTCTTTGAGCTGCCAGCCACGTTTCAGCCTGTCTCGTATGATCCTGACTGTTTGCTTCGTGGGTACGTCTGGTTTAATCTCTATCACTATTTGGCAGCGGTGGGCGACGGTGCGGATGACATGGTCTAGTGCCGCTAGATCTGGTTTATGTCTGAGCAATTCAGCATAGGAAGTGCGAGCGATGATGACTTCACTGCCATCGGGGTTAATGATAGCTGCGTCATGATGAACTACGGCAACACCGTCTCGGCTAACACGGACATCTAGCTCAATTGCATCGACACCGTGCTCGATGGCTTTCTCGAAGCTTGCAATTGTGTTTTCGGGGCTTAGCGCCCGAGCTCCGCGGTGGCCAATGATTTTCATAACCATAGTGTACAATATTAGGGTACGTGAGTGTAATGGCAGAGTGATGCCAATGACGAACTACTAACTACCAACTACAAAATTTCGGAGGACCCATGCCAGATTTTAATGTCGTTTTAACCCCAGGTGATGTCGAAAACGGCGTCATCAACACCATAGTAGAGATTCCAAAATGGTCTACACTCAAGATAGAGTGGAACCGTAAAGTAGCTGCGTTTCAGCTTGACCGGGTGGAACCGAGTATTTTCGCGAAACCCGTGAATTACGGTTTTATTCCGCAGACACTCGATGAGGACGGTGATGAACTCGATACGCTGGTGCTTACCAACGAGCCTATTCCAACTGGCGTGTTTCTGGAAGCAACCGTTATTGGTGTGCTGAAATTTGAAGACGATGGTGAAGTGGACGACAAAATCATCTGCGTGCCAGCCGATGACCGCAACACTGACGATGCAATAACTTCGCTAGACGATTTACACGCTCGCTGGCGCCAGAAAATCGAGCACCATTTTATGCACTACAAAGACCTGAAAAAGCCCGGCTCTACCAAGGTTATGGGGTGGGGCGACGCCGAAGAAGCGAAGAAAATCATCAAAGAGTGCATTTCCCGTTATAAGAAGTAACATGCAAAAAATAGTCCCAAACGACGCAGTTCTCGTACCCGAACAGGCGACCTGTGCTTTTAAAGGTGAGATATTCGATGTCTACCAGTGGCCGCAAACTCTTTTTGACGGATCGACCGAAACATTTGAAATGCTCCGGCGCCCAGATACAACCAGCGTTATCTGTATAGCCGATGGAAAAATAATTGTGCTTGATGAAGAGCAGCCGCGTAGTGGAAAGCGGCGCAGTTTTCCGGGTGGTAGAGTGGACGAAACTGATGGGAATATCATTGCTGCCGCCCAGCGCGAAGTGCTTGAAGAAACAGGCTACACGTTTCAGCATTGGCGAGTCCTAAAAGTATGGCAGCCAGTAAAGAAGCTCGAGTGGTTTGTTCACCTTGTCCTTGCGTGGGATCAAATTGCCCAACAAGACACTGCCCATGAGCCAGGCGAGAAAATATCTATTGAATTGTTGCCATTTGATGAGGTGAAACAGCTTGCTGCACAAGGTGTCGGTTTTTTGGGTGAAAGCCTAGAGCTCCTCAGCACAGCTGATGCCGTCCATCACCTAACCACTCTTCCCGAGTTCCAAGGCATGACTGTTTACCGTTAGTATGTACGGGGCTATTGCGGCTTAGAGTAAAATAAATAGTATTAAATATACAACAGATTAGTGATGGGCAAAAAACGCGACTGCAAAAAAACAACACCTAGTTCTGTAAAAGGGCTCCTTTGGAGTCCTGAAAGTGGTCAAGTACTTGTTTTATGGAAACTGCATGGTAACGAACTGAGCCCAGATTTGCCCGGTGGATCGCCAGAAGGACGTGAAAAGGTGAGCGCAACGCTTGCAAGAGAGGTTCTAGAAGAAACCGGTATTGAATTAGGTAGAGCCAGCTTTCCTCGCCGGGAAAGAGACGGACGCGTGCTTGTTGTGGGTGTGTTAGCCCTGAATGGTTCGCAGCTCTGCCTTAGCGATGAACATCATGGGGCTATGCTTGTGCCGCTTGGTCAAGTTACAGATTACTTTACAAAAACACCATGGTGTACCCTGGTGGCCGCCGCAGTACAAGACATAACGAAGGGTCGGGTACCTATGGCCGCCTAGGCGTATTGTTTTAGGAGTATTTAGTTTACAATAGAGGCATAAGCAAGATAAGACTATAGAAGTGGGAGTTATAACATGAAGACAAAAGTGGCAATCAATGGGTTCGGGCGGATTGGGCGCAATGCCTTTAAGATTGCTCACGCCCGCGAAGACATAGAGGTGGTGGCGGTCAATGACCTCACCGATACAAAAACACTCGCTTACCTCTTAAAGCACGATACCAACTACGGCACCTACGACCGAGAGGTTACATACGACGACAAAAACATCATAGTCGACGGCCAGCCTATACTCGTTTGCGCCGAAAAGGATCCGAACTTGTTGCCGTGGAAAGACATGGGCGTTGATGTTGTCATAGAGAGTACGGGGCGTTTTACTGACCTAGAGGGGGCGAGCGGCCACCTCAAAGCCGGTGCTCGGCGTGTGGTGATAAGCGGTCCAACCAAAAGCGACGGGGTCGATACGGTAGTGCTTGGAGCCAATGACGACGTCCTTCAAGGCTCTACAGATGTTATCAGTAATGCCAGCTGCACCACGAACTCACTCGGTGCGGTCATGAACGTGCTGGAAACTGAGTTTGGGATTGAAAAATCCATGCTTACTACCGTACATAGTTACACCGCCAGCCAAGTGGTGCAGGACGCTCCCGCCAAAGACCTCCGTGAAGGTCGTAACGCGGCCGAGAACATTGTGCCAACTACAACTGGCGCGGCCATAGCCGTCACGCTCACGCTGCCAAAGCTCAAAGACAAATTTGACGGCTTGAGTATTCGCGTTCCAACCCCAGTTGTTAGCCTGAGTGATGTGACGGCACTGCTCAAGCGTAGTGTAACGGTAGAGGAAATAAACGAAGCCTTCAAAAAAGCCGCCCAGGAGCCGTTTTATCAGGGTATCCTTGGTGTCAGTGAAGAACCGCTGGTGAGCTCTGACTACATTGGCAACAGCCACAGCGGCGTCGTGGATTTGCTGCTTACAAAAGTCGTGGGCGGTAACTTGGTAAAGGTCATGGTGTGGTACGATAACGAATGGGGCTACAGCAACCGCCTTGTAGAGGTTGTCGCCGACACCGGACGTATGTTGCATAGCGCGTAATAGAGCAGGGGTTTCACTATGAAGCGACACCACAAATCGGATTCGCTACAGAGCTCACAATCATCAGCAGGGGCTGTGACGCCAGAGGATGAGAAAGCTGCAAGCATTGCCGCCGCACTCGCAAAGCTCAAAGATCCCCCCGCCCGAATCGATCATAGGAGCGGTCATCAAAGCCGGCGGAGCCGAAACGTCAGTGCAGACTCCGCATGAGCCACAGACCGCATCGCCACATCAGACTCATGCCGCGCCAAACACTGCTGATGCACATGAAGCTCCGCAGAAAGCTGGTGAGCACGATATCGTTGAAAAAGCCCAGGAAGCTGCCAAACCAATCTTGAAGAAGGCAGCCGTGGTAACAGAAGCTCTTAAAGACGAACTGTTAAAAGATGGTCCACTCGACCCGAAAGATTTACTAAAACTAGGTGAAATCATTAAACAAAAAGAGCAAGCAAAGGAATTAGAATCGCCTATAAAGACAGAGACAATAGCGCCGACCGCGCCTGACCCGGAGGCGACCATTGCGTTCCATATTGCCGAGAAAAAACGCGTAGAAGAAACGGAAGCGGCCGCCCGAGAGGCCGAAAAATGGCACGTAACACCTGCCGAAATCAAAGAAAAACACCTCGATAAAAGGCAGTTATATAAATTGCTTGGTCTCTGGCTTGGCGCTATACCGGTAGCATTCATCATCTACACGGTCGCGCGGCTGATTGCGGGCACCGGACTTCGAGGAATTGTCGGATTTATAGTTATGACACCGGTGTACGTTATTGGGCTGTACGGGCTGGTCGGGTGGATACCGGTTATGCTACTGTATATGAGAACACGAAAGGGATAACAGTTACGTGAAACTATTTATTGGTGCCGATCATAATGGGTTTGAACTGAAAGCAACGCTTGCCGATTACTTGAAACGTGGTGGATATGAGGTTATCGATGTCGGCGATACTGAAAAACACCCGGACGATGATTTTTCACAGTTCGCCGCCGCCGCGGTGAATGGTATGGCAGCAGATCCGTCCAGTGATGTCCGAGGGGTGCTTATTACCAGCGGCGGTCAGGGCATGGCTATAGCTGCAAACCGTTTCAAGGGCATCCGTGCTTGTGTGGGATGGAACCAAGATACTGTACGCGATGCGCGCAACGATAACGACTGCAACGTTCTGTGTCTTCCCGCACACAGTCTTGATTTTGAGCAGGTAGTAGGGATAATACAGACCTGGCTCATGACGCCATTTTGTGGTGCGCCGCGTTACAAGCGCCGTATAGAAATGCTCGACGAACTGGGCAATTAAACGGGTGGAGAAAGACAGAACATGAAGATCGCAATTACCACCGACCATGCTGGGTTTGAAGCTCTCAAAGATCTCAAAACCTATCTTGAAAGCCTTGGTCACAACTGCGTCGACTACGGCCCCACAGAGCTTGACGCCGATGATGACTACCCAGAGTTTATGTTTCCGGCCGCTCGCGCTGTGGCTAGCGGCGAATGCGAACGCGGCGTCATCATGGGTGGAAGTGGGCAAGGCGAGGCAATGGCGGCAAACCGTATAGCGGGCGTCCGAGCGGCGCTATTTTACGGCCCGGTTACGGCGAAGGCGGCTGTGGACGCCGATGGTACTATGAGCGATGATCCGTATGAAATCGTAAAGCTTTCACGTCAGCACAATGATGCAAATGTACTCAGTCTTTCTGGCCGCTTTCTTACGCTTGACGAAATGAAAACTGCGCTCAAACTATGGCTAGAAACACCCTTCAGCGGCGCCGAACGCCATGCTCGCCGTATTCGTAAACTCGACGAGGCATAAATCCTAGGTGAAACTTACAGAGGTCACAACCGCAAATGAAGTAAAAAATGGAGACGGAAGATGAGTGTTAACATATGTCCGACCGTAACTACCGATGACACGGATGTGTACCGTGTGCATATGGAAGAGATTGCTACCTACGCAACCCGTGTACATATTGATCTCGGGGATGGCATATTTACGCGCAAACTTACCGCCGTTGAAGATGTCTGGTGGCCAGGCGGCATGCGAGCGGATTTGCATGTGATGTTCCAGCAGCCGTTTTTATATGTGGCCGCCCTAAAAGCACTGGGGCCGCAGCTGGTGATTGTGCACGCCGAGGCCGACGGTGACTTTATGGCATTTGCCCGGGAGATGCATCGGCACGGGATAGAGGTGGGGGTATCATTGCTACGAGAGACACCGGTCGAGGCTATTGTGCCCGCGCTAGAGCTGATAGACCACGTGTTGATATTTGCTGGTACTCTAGGGCAAAATACTGGTCCAGATGGAGTCAATCTTGACGTTCTTGCCAAAGCAGCTCAACTTCGTGCGCTCAAGCCAAGTCTAGAGATTGGCTGGGACGGCGGCGCAAACGATACGAATGCGCGCCAGCTTATGGAAGGCGGCGTCGATGTTATAAACAGCGGCGGATACTTACACGGCGAAAATCCCGTTGCAGCCTGGCATCGCATACAACAAGTTGTGGGCAACGAATAGCTCTAGCGAAACAACGCGTGAGTCTTGATATAATCCGCGACTGCTGTCGGCACGAGACTGCTGATAGCTTCTTTTTGGGTAACTTTTTGTCGCACAGCAGTTGACGATATTGGGGCAAGAGCACCGGGTAAGCCTGGAACATGTAGGATATGTTTAGCTGCTGCGGGCAACGTGGCGCCATTTCGCGGAACGAGCATGACTGGGAGATTTCTGGAGAGCCAATCGCCGTTCAGCCAGTGGCGAATGGTCGCATAGCTATCACTCCCGTACACAAACCAAAAGTCTGTCTCGGGGTAATCCCGCAGGAACTCTTGGTAAGTGTCATAGGTTTCGGTGGCAATGCCTCGCTTCAGCTCCGTGTCGACTATTCGCAGCCGCTTCTCTGCGTTACATACATTTTTTACGACAATTTTGAGCATAGCGAGCTGGTCTGCGGCGGTCACGGCGATGTTTTTATCAGTTCGGTTACCGGAAGGCACTAGCCATACTTCGTCCACGCCCGGTACGGCAAGACACCGTGCAATAATTT
>JBASZU010000125.1:0-1829 GCA_049661165.1 Saccharimonadales bacterium (SeqCode) | reverse complement strand
AGGCTGAAGAGGATGCCGGGTTTTTGGCCGGTTTCTTCTAGGAGCTCGTTCAGGGCGGTTTGAATGTGTTCTGCGTCCCACTGCTCTACCACTGCAAGCTTGTCATGCGCGGCTGAAATTAGACGGTCGATTTCACCCGGTTCCAGTTTTTTCAGCTGTTTGTTCTCTGTTATAAGCGAGCGGTCTTCACTTGGTTCGACAAAAAAGTAGCGTGTCATCATGGGGAGCTCGGCGAGGGTTTTTAAGCGGTCCTGCACAAGGGCGAGTACCTGGCGTTTGTAAGTAGCGTCGGCACTGGCGGCTTCGATGGGCCAATAGGAATGTTTTTGAAGGGAGGCTCGCCTCCCTTCAGGCAAAACATCGCTTTGCTCGTTTTGGCCTGTACCCACCCGGCGGCTAGAGTCGCCGCCGCTCGCGCCGTGCGCTCGGTCGGGCGCAAGTGCGCCCTCCACCCGGTCATACAGTTCATCAAGCGAGAGGCGGCGAATCCACTGGCCGTTCAGCCACAGCAGGCGGGCTTCGTCGAACCGTGCCCCGCTCTTTTGGACGCGGCTAAGGTCGAACTTAGCAATTAGTTCTTCGCGGGTAAAGATTTCCTGCTCTGTGCCGTCATTCCAGCCGAGGCTGGCGAGGAAATTGAGCATGGTTTCGGGCAAGATGCCGTCGGTGCGGTAGTCGGTGACGCTTTTGGCGCCGTCGCGCTTGCCGAGCTTCTTTTTGCCGTCTGGCGCCATGACGTGCGGCAGACAGGCTAGAACGGGCACCGGTAGCTCAAGTGCTTCGTAGAGGCTGAGGTAGCGCGGTATAGAACTGATGTATTCGAGGCCGCGTATAACGTGGGTGACGCCCATTTCGGCGTCGTCGACAATGTGGGCGAAGTTGTACGTGGGTAGACCGTCGGCCTTCATGAGGATGAAATCGTCCAGTGCTTCGGGACCGGCGGTGAGCTCACCCATGACGGGGTCGTTCCAGGTGTAACGCTTCACATCTGTTACCTTGAAGCGAAGGGGCTGTGTGCTATCCCAGGTTGGTGGATTTTCCGGGCGGTGGTCCCGGTACAGAAAAGCTCGTTTGGCAGTCTTGGCTTCTTCGCGGAAGGCTTGGACTTGTTCTGGAGTATAAGGGTCGGCATAGGCGAGGCCCTTTTCGATGAGTTTTTCTGCCCAAGCCCGGTATATTTCGCGGCGTTCGGTCTGAATGTATGGGCCGTGTGCCCCACCGACGCGCGGACCTTCATCCCAGGTAAGGCCAAGCCACTCGAGCGTGTCGAGTATGAGGTCAGTTGCGCCCTCGACCAGCCGGGCTTGGTCGGTATCTTCTATGCGAAGTATGAAGGCTCCACCCTTTTGGCGTGCCAGTAACCACGGAAATAAAGCGGCGCGGACATTACCGACGTGAATGTAGCCAGTTGGGCTGGGGGCAAAACGTGTTCGTACGGTGCTCATACTGTCAGTATACAGATTTAGCAGAGGAGAGTTAAGCGGTTGCGGTTAGCTGTTTTTGACGAGTGCAGCTAGCTGGGTATTAGTGAGGTGTTGCTCGCCGTGTACTTGGTACCACGTGCCACCCTTTATCCAAGTGGCATGACTATCGCTAAATTTGTATATGGTCACGTTGTCAGCGACGAATTCGGTGTAATTTGGGGTGCCGTTGGCGGCAACTGACGAAACCTGACGAATCATCTGGGCGCCATCCCAGTTTGTTTGCTGCTCAACGAGTTGATATGTGGCGAGTTCGCTTGAAAACCGGTAGGTTAGGCGGTCGTTGTGCCCGCTAACACCTTCGTACCAAAAGCCTGCCGCAGCGAAATTTGGCATACTGGTTGACAC
>JBASZU010000124.1:0-2072 GCA_049661165.1 Saccharimonadales bacterium (SeqCode) | reverse complement strand
GTCTCGCCCCGCGATAACAGCGTGCTCCTGCCAATCAGCACGCGTGACCGTCGAACGTGGAACGCGCAACCCGCGGCTGAGTGACCACAACTGCTCGAGCCCGTGAGGCTCAATTACTAAATCTTCGTCATCAAGATAAGTGCGCACTTACTTCTCCTTCTCACTCTGCTTAAACGATAACGCACACGAGTTTATGCAGTAGTGGTTGCCAGACGGGTGGTCGTCGACACTGGTAAAAAGGTGACCAAGATGCCCGCCGCAGTTGGCACACGTCACTTCAGTTCGTTCCATGCCAAGCGAGACGTCGGGTGTGAGGACGAGCGCGTCGTTACTCGCCGCTTCAGCAAAGCTTGGCCAGCCAACAAGTCCTGGCGTGGTTGATTTGTACTTAGCGTCACTCATAAATAATTTTGCCCCGCAGTTTGCGCATACGTACGTGCCGTCGCGCGCCTCCTCTAGTAATTCGCCGCTGCCGGGCACTTCAGTAGCTTTCTCGAAAAGCACCCTTCTCTGTTCGTCAGACAGACTTGGATTTACCCGGGATGTCACTTTGACTTCTTCGCTTTCACTTCTTTTGGCAAATCAAGCTTATCAAGCTTAAACAGTTTTATTAGAATATATATAGCCAAAAGGACGAACATAAAATTCATAAACACGTAGACAAACTTTCCCCATGCAAATGGTTCACCGCCTACATAAGACACGCGTTCCTGAAGTTTTGAGCCGACAATAATTGTCAGCCATGGGTTTATGAAACTGTCCACCAGCTGTTTTATAAGCCCCTGGGCCTGCTGTCCGACTATAAAGCCAACCGCCAGCCCCACCACAGCTTTTTCGCGCATAAAATGCACAAACCCACCCACCTGCCGCTTCACAACCTCATCGGGCTCATCAAGTATGGTTGCAATTGTATCCTTGGCGCGAATAGTCTTTTCTTTCATGATTGCTCCTCTCTTATTTTCATCCATAGTACACCCATCATGTTTTGGCCCTCACCATATGGGCCGCAACCCCAAAACGTATCGACCGGTGAATTTTCCACAATGTTTCGGCTGCCGGTCTTACGTAAACATTCGCGGACGTCTTTGTGTTGTGCTGCTTTGGCGCGCAGCAATTCTTCCATGACACCCACTCGTCGTTCATGCCAGTCGGCCGACATCTTGCCATCGCCAATTGTTTTCTTAAGCTGAATGACTGCCCAGGGGCTTGGCGCCCGGAGTATCGCGCTGGCAATATCTGGCTCGCTCTGCGCAAACTTCCGCCACTGGAACCCATGCTCTACCGTCGGGAAAGCCTGCCCCCACAGCTCCACCGCGTGCGCCGACCAATTACTAAGCGGGTCGAGGGCATGGGTAAAAAAGTACGCGGCGTCTACTGTCTGATACGTTAACTGAATATTAGGCTCAGGATACATACACTCGCCCCTATAGCTTAGCAATTTCACCGAACGGTTGCGTGACAATTATTGAGTCCCGACTTGAAGCATCAAGCACTCGACCATCTACCGCAGCTTCCCTGGCAAGACGAGTGCGCTCCAACCCGTGAAAAAACTTTTTGGTATCGATTGCTTTCTGGTGTTCTTCGACAATTTGTGTTTTGTAGGTTGCATATAGTCGACTCATCCGCTCTTTTTTCTTCGTGACGAATAGCCTCGTATGCAGCTTATAAATATCCTCTTGCGTCTGTTGGCTCCAGGTTGCATCGCCTATTCCGATGGCATGATTGTGCATAAGAGTCGGGATTCTCGGGTTTCGAACTTCACACCATTCATGGATACCTGCTAAAAGAACCTCAATTTGACAATAATTTCCTTCCTGTGAGTATACAGGGACAAGCACCCATATAGCATGACCTGGAGGGTTACTCGCGAGATCCATTTCACGAATTGCTACGCCTAACGCTCCTGCATATAACATATCGTTGTTCTGAATGTTTCTTGTAAATCGGTATCGTACAAGCATAGTCTACATCCTCTCGGGGGCATGGATGCCGAGGAGTTCTAGGCCTGCCTTCAGCGTATCGGCATAGGTTTCGACCAAACCAAGCCGCAGAGCCTCTCGGTCGTCGCCAAT
>JBASZU010000123.1:0-3747 GCA_049661165.1 Saccharimonadales bacterium (SeqCode) | reverse complement strand
TGAGTTCTGCACAAGCCAAACAAGCAAGCAGTCATGGGCAAGTAAGCCGGTCGTTTGCATACTCCCCGGCGGTTTACTCTCATTTTGTCCGTACAAAATGAGCCGCTTGGCAGGTGCGGGAACCTGCGGGGAATGAATGTTTGGGGAGACTGGAGATATAGCGGATGCACCGGCATCAGTGGAGACGTATGGATGCTGAAACAATCCCCGATTGGGTCAGAGACAAGGTTCAGGATGACGAAACACCAGGAAACCGCATGGATTCCCGCCTGCGCGGGAATGACAGGCTCAGGCGTCGGCCGTAAAGCATGGGTTCCCGCTGGAATTTACCCTCAACTTGGGCTGTGGGGCGAAAAAGAACACTCGTCGGCACTCAAAACGTGAAACGGGATGAAGAGCGTTTATCGCTGGATTTCATTGTTGTACAGCTGCGCCTGCTGCTCAAGCTGCTTGTGAATGGCCGTGAGTTCGTAGCGTTTACCAACCCAGAACATGGCAATAATAAGCGGAACCATAAGCAGTAGTGGCCACCAAATATACACAACCTTGGTGACACCACTGCTGTTTGTCCCATTTTTACTCCCCGTACTACTCTGCGTCACCGACCCATTACCGACACCGACAATCTGTAAAAATGCTGTCGCACCAGTTGAATCGGTTGCTTTCACCACCACGCGGTAAATACCCGCGGACTTATAAGTATGAGTGATATCGAAAGTCCCCGCGAATGGCTGACTCTTTAGGTCTGAAGCACTTCCGTCACCCCAATCTACCGTAATCGCATAAGGCCCGGTGCCACCGCTCAGAATAATCGGCCAAGTGAGTAGCGAACCAACAGGAGCACCAAGCTTCGCAAGGTTACTAGAAAGAGTAATGCGCTGGCCAAAGGCGGCAAATTGAGAGTCTTGGAATGTTACTGTCACTTTGTTGCTCTCTGGACCCTCTTGGTCTAGGGCGTCGTACACTTTCGCAACAATCTCATTATTACCCCCAAAAATATCTATCTGTATGCTATAGCTACCCGCCGCACAGTCAACTGAGCCGACAAAAATGTTATTGCTAAATATTTTTACGAGTAGGCCAGTCTTACAGAGACCACTAACCGTTATTGGCGTATCAGTAAAGACGCGTCCCGATGTCGGGGTAGTAATCGTTGCGGCAGTCGTCGGCGGCGGACTGGGGACTTTGCCCTGCAATCCTGTTGTGCCGCTCTGCTCTGGGTCGGGAGTGCCAATCTGGGCATGTGCCTGTCCTACCGCACCGATAACCAGCAGGATACTGAGTGCTAGTGTCGGTAAAAATCGTGTCTTTATGCGTTTCATGTATCGGTATAATACTTATGCTCTACCTCAAGCATACCGGAAAATAGGCTGGACTACCAGCCGCCAGTATGACTAACGGCGTCCGGCTTTGCGGACAACGCCGGCATTGTAGCGCTTGATTGCCCTTGGCAGACCAAATATCGCAAACATGATCAGCCCCAGCAGTACAACGCCAGCGATGATGAGTGCCAGTGGTAGCACAAAGAAGCTTGTTTTGCCACTTACCAACTGTCCCGTGGTGCCGTATCCAAAATTGCCCTCAACGGTGTATTTCCCCCACGTACCAACTTTGTTCAGCTTTACGCTAAAACGACGAATACTGTCTGGTAATACGTTGCCTTTCGGGTCGGTATTGTTGATTTCAGTTGTCTGCAGAACCTTATCGCCTTTATGAACGACGATTTTCCCAAACGGCTGCTCATGCACGTTACCAGTGTTTTTGAAACGCGCCACCACATACAGATTCTTATTGGTTGTAAAATATGCGCTGCCGCTGTTTGCTTTTTCGCTTCTTCGAACATCAAAACTAGCGAGTGTCATGCTCTCTTTTATGTCACCAGGTACACGCACAAGTATCAGGGAGCCAACACTAGCAGAAAGGGTAATGTTCTGGCCTTGCTTGCCGCCAACTGCCAAAAATCGTACTGCACCAAAGTACCCACCACCAGCCGCGTCTTTGGGAATTGTAACGTTGACCTTGACGTCTTTTGATTGACCAGCGTTAACTGCTATGTCTGGGATAGCCGCAATGTGCCGCTTCAAGCTGTGACTCGGAGCGTATTTATCATCGTCCAAAATTAGCGCAGGCTGGCCAAATTCATTATCACCGGCTATAAAATCGTTGATGATGGCTTTGTATGTCGCATTGGCGTTTGTGACGTTTTTTATGGTCACAGTCACTGTTTTAGTTTCACCGGGATTGATAACCAGCTCTGTTCGTACGGGTGAAATAAATATGCCGCTGCCAGAGTTCTGTGACTGAGCGTTCACCGGTGCGCCAATAGCTATTAACATAACTGCCGCAACTGCACCGAAGATTGATACGAGCCTTGTAAAAATACGCATGAATTTCCCTCTTTTTAGTCTTTGCACTTATGGTAACAGAAACGTCGCTATTTACAATGCGTGAGCGCTGTCATTTTTACCATATAGGCGAGAACATCCTGTCGTAACTGCGACTAAGACACGGAGCTTTAACCGCAATGAGGCCTAGAAGGTCGCAAGGGCAATGTACTGCAGGGTTGTCACATATATGCCTGGTGGCTGTCCGGTTGCAATATTGACAATGTAGCTGATGGTATATAGCCGGTAGGCATCGGAGGTTGTTGAGCTCGCAATCACATCGCCGGAAACAAATTTATAGGTATTTGGGGTGTTATAGCCTGGGCTAATCGATGCGACACCACTCCCCTGCACTTCCTGACCTACCGTCGGGTTTACATTAGCACGCAGATTCATACCAAACTGATTCACCCCAGGACGTGAAACATCTGGGGCGGCAAGCGGCGTGATTGTATTGACACCTGATGTCAGAGTCGTACCAAATGCACGAACCGTATAGCCGAACTCGGCGTTTGTCGCAACAAGCATTTGCAATTTTCCAGTTCTCGTAGTTGTTGGTGAAAAATCGCCAAAATCGGTATATGCCCCTGTTGCGGTACCGCAGTCGTACGGTTGAATTGTCACGCCCGTACAAAAAAGTAAAAATGGGGGTACGGTGACGTTAATCGTTACCGAACGGTTAATGTTAAACGCCAAGCCGCCATAGTCGAGATGTGAGCCGGTCGCATCTGTCGACGCGAAAGATTCTACTCTCATGAAGTATGTTCCTGCACTCGTCGGATTCACAATGTTTGAGAATTCATATGAGGCCGCTGTATTCGCGGGCGGTGCAGCTGGCGGCCGAGTAAGAATTATCTCATTCGCTGTTGAGGCAGGCGATATCACAAAGCCATTAATCCCCGTTTCCACTTCGAGTACTGCAGCACCCGCCCCAAAACCAGCTGGCGGCGTACACGGCTGGCCAATGAGCGGGTCATTTGCGCATATTTGAAACCGGATGCTACCGACCGGAGAAGCACTCTGGTGTACAAACGAAATCGCATAGCGTGTGGTCGCACTCGCTTCAGAATTTGCTAGTCGCACGGAACGGGTCTGAAGCTGTATGCCACCGACATGGCTCGACCAAAAGACTACTCCCCCCAGCACCGCTGGAAGGAGTAGTAGAGAGAAAACACCTTTTTGTATATTGGAACGATTGAACATAGGAGACCTTTCCACCGTTCCTCGTATTGTACTTCTAGAACGTACCCGTCGCAATCAGTATCTCATTGCCTGTGTAGATGCCGGCTGGAGTCGTTAGGCTTGGGGTTGCGGCAAAGACCAGGTTGCTATTGATGCGGCTGACTGGAGCAGTGCTAGCAGC
>JBASZU010000122.1:0-1535 GCA_049661165.1 Saccharimonadales bacterium (SeqCode) | reverse complement strand
TCTAGAACGTACCCGTCGCAATCAGTATCTCATTGCCTGTGTAGATGCCGGCTGGAGTCGTTAGGCTTGGGGTTGCGGCAAAGACCAGGTTGCTATTGATGCGGCTGACTGGAGCAGTGCTAGCAGCGATTGGGTCGCCGTAGGTGCTTCTAACACCTTCTGTTGTGTTGCGGTTGTCCATACCGTAGTAGATGGTGCTTGGGGTACCTTCGTTCTCATGCGTACCGTCATTGTAGTTCGCGTCGGCCGTGATTGTACCGGTGCTCGACGCAACACCCGTGGTTGTGCGGCTGTCTGAGACGAAGAGTCCAAAGGCAGCGGTACCAGCGACGAGGTTAACAGGTGTGCTACCGTTGCCACCACCGTTGATACCAGGGATGTTACAGGTACCAGCAGGAGGTGAGGTCGTGAGACCAGCAACTGCACAGGTGTTCGTGGCTTTCATGCGGACAATGGCGCCACTGGTTGCGTTTGTAGAAAGCTGCATGTAGGCTGTGGCAGCGTCAATAGAGCCAGCGTCAAGTACTTTTGGTGTACCTTGACCAATTTCGAGAGCCGGAGCGGTTGACTCAGCACATTCGTCGACACTTGCACCACCGGTACCGTCAATGTTTACACCAGAGACACAGAAGGTCAGTGTTTCCATAACGCGAGCCGTGATACTAATTTGTCGGACTGTGCTCATAGCAATACCACCGTAGTCAACATAGGTACCCGTGGTAGTTGCACCACCAGTGGTGTTAGCTGGTGAATACCCAGAACCGTTACCGGTAGCATAGGTAAGAACGCGAGCGTAGAATGATGTTCCTGCTGCAGTTGTTGGGTTGGTGAACCCACCAGTAAACGTAATAGTGATTGGTGTCGCTGCCGTCATAGTAAGACCGGTGACCAACACAGTGTGGATTGGGCTACCAGACCCAACTGTCGCGACGCTACCGGTGTCTACCGTCGGGCTTGAGATAGTCGGCACCGTAGCGGCAGAGAATGCACATGTTGCGCCAATGAGTGGTGTGTCACCACAGAAGTCAACAATGAGCTCCTGGGCGTTCGCGACTGGCGTAAAGGTTAGTTCATACTGAACACCAGTGGCTGATGGCGTAGAGTCGCTGAGTTTGATGGAGCGACTGGTTACCTGCGCGGCATTCGCAACAGATTGTTGCAGTAGCGGTATTGCTGCTCCTGCCAGCAACGCCAAAGCCGACAAGAACGCCGCACTGCGCCCGATTATTTTAGTATGTATTTGCATAACACTGTTCTCCTATAGTTTTTATTTTAGGTGTTAACCTCGGCATCGTACCACGCTTGCGCTTACTTTTTCAAGCCCGGAACTATAGAAAACGAGAAGCTAGCACCCTGCTAAGGCACCAGCTTCTCTTAAATTTGTTGTATATTCTACTCTATCTGAAGATCTAGAACGTACCCGTCGCAATCAGTATCTCATTGCCTGTGTAGATGCCGGCTGGAGTCGTTAGGCTTGGGGTTGCGGCAAAGACCAGGTTGCTATTGATGCGGCTGACTGGAGCAGTGCTAGCAGC
>JBASZU010000121.1:0-18281 GCA_049661165.1 Saccharimonadales bacterium (SeqCode) | reverse complement strand
AGGTAGACAGCCGAACTATCATAGACCAAATGGGAGCAGAGAAGCTGCTCGGCCGGGGTGATATGCTGTACCAGACATCTGAAATGCCCGCACCAAAACGTGTTCAGGCCGCTTTTGTGAGCGACGGCGAAACAGTCAAAGTGAACGATTTCATCCGCGAACAACGGGCGCCAGACTACAACGATGAAGTCGTGAGCCAGCCGGTGCAGCTCGGTAAAGGCGGCGTGGTTGTAACCGACGACCATAGCGCAAACGCCGACGAAGACATGTTCCGCGATGCCGTACGCGTTGTTATTGAAAGCCGCAAGGCTTCGACGTCGCTATTGCAACGACGGCTTAGGATTGGCTATGGCCGTGCAGCACGGCTCATGGAGGAGATGGAAGAGCAGGGCATCATAGGCGCGGCCGATGGCTCGCGTCCGCGTGATGTACTGGTGAGCTCGCTTGACCAAGTTTTTGGCGGAGGGGGCGCTACAAATGACGAAAGTGGAGCAGGCCTTGACGATTACGGCGTAGCTACCGAGCCTACTGAGCGAGACGAATTTCTTGCTCGCTAATGTACTCAGAATACCGGGCGTTTAAAATAGTTAATACAATAAATGTGTTCAATTTAATGTATTTGTATTGCATTTTTTGTTGCAGCGCATACAACATAATAATTTTGAATAACAGATGTGGATAGACATTTTTACTACACATTTTGCTTGCGTTTTATATTTTGCAGGACTACCATGGAGTTAAAACAAACAAGCCAAATGGAGCGAGATGGTGGCCTGCCGAAAGTGTATTGAGAGACTACACCAGGGCTACCATCATCTCACTCCGGGCTCTGAAAGCAAGGCTGCCTGAACGGGCAGTTTTTTATTGTTTTTGTGTCATAAATACGCTATAATTTTACTTACAATTAACTCAGCTTGCAGCATTTGGCGTGCAGGCAGAAACCAAAGGAGCACCTAGTGAATCAATACGAAATCGCCATTCTCTTCGATCCAGGTCTAGAATTAGACCTTGAGCAGGCAACCAAAAAAGTAGAAAAACTGTTTACCGACAATGGCGGCAAGGTAACCAATGTCGATAATTGGGGCAAGAAAAAATTAGCTTATCAAATAAAGAAACACGACAGTGCCGTGTACGTATTTTATACACTTGATATCCCGGGTGATAACGTTCGCAAAATTGAGTCTGTCTTAAACATTACCGACGAAGTGATTCGCTTTCTCATTGTACGCCCAGACCTGAAGAAGCTCGCAAAAGCAGAGGCCGAAAAGGCTCGCAAAGCAGAGCAGGCAGCCAAGCGCGGCGACCACGAAGATAAAGAAGAAGAGGATGAGGAGTAGAAACCATGGCAAAGATTTTTAAACATCGAACAGACGTCGCCTACTTTGATTACAAAGATTTTAAGACATTACAACGCTATGTCAATCAATACGGGCAGATTGAGTCACGTAAAAAAACCGGGCTAACCGAGTCTGAGCAGCGCCACCTGGCCGTCGCTATTAAGCGGGCTCGACATATTGCACTGCTTCCATTCGTAGCTACAGCCTAGAAGCAGTTTAGCAGAGAGCAGACAAACATTGAGCAGAAATTTGACAGGTGGCATTTAGCAGACTCACGGGTAGCGGTGTCCGAGTCTTGATACCTGTTTGTCTGTTAAATCCACTTGACGATAACACTAACTGGGCGTAGGGTTGATAGTACAACTAAGGTAAAGGACATAGTTCCTACAAGGAGGACGAGATGGCTCGATCATTCAACCAAGTAATCTTAATGGGGAATCTCACCAGGGACCCTGAACTGCGACAGACGCCAAATGGCCAAAACGTATGTAGCTTTTCGCTGGCGCTCAACCGCGCCTACAAGGGGGCAGATGGCCAATGGCAGGAAGCAACCGACTATGTCGATGTTGTGGCCTGGGGTCCGCTGGGCGAGCGTGTTGCTCAGTACCTGAATAAAGGCAGCCAATGTTTAGTAAACGGACGTTTGCAGTCACGAAGCTGGGAGCAAGACGGCCAGAAGCGCAGCAAGGTTGAGGTGAACGCGCAGGATGTGACGTTCCTCGGTGGGCGTGGGGGTGATGGTGGTGGCAACGGCGGAGGATATCAGGGAGGTGGTTCAGACGGTGGCTCATCTCGACAAACCACAAAGAAAAAAGACGACGTGGTCATAGAAGACGTCGGCGACGAGCCAATAAACCTCGACGACATACCGTTTTAAGTGCCATGCAGAGTCTGACGGGGTTTGCCGCCCAGCTGGAAAGGCGCATACAAGTTGTGCTGCGCACACAGGACGCCGACAGTCTTGGTGTTGCAGAGCGCGAGAATATCGCGCAGCTCAAGAAAGCGCTGCACGAAATAAAACTCGATGTTCGAGACTACGAATACGCCGAGACTCGAGAAGAGCAGCTTCGGTGGGCAAAGATTGGTCGTCACAATTTGGCAGCAGCTAATGCACTGATGTTACGCCTTGACACCGTGTTTGGGTCGGCCGACGTGGCCGAATTTGGCGGAGTCATCGACGAACTCCAGGCAAAACTTTCGTAAGACTACCGCTGCGCTAACAGGGGTGGTATACTGAAGCTATAGTTAGGAGCAACTGATGATACAACAAGAGCAAGCGCTACAGTATTTTCGGAATGAGTGTGAAAAAAACGGTGTTCCGGTTACGCAAGCTGACAGCATGCAAGAAGACACCTGGAAATACTGGTGCTATACCTACAAGGCAGGGCTACGCGGGCCGGGTAAAACGTATATCCTGAAAGAAAATGGCGATATATATAACTTTGGCTCGAACCCACTGCTCTCACATGTTATTGATGTGCCGAGCTATATGGAATTTGTCGGCGCCGTACATGCACTTTGCGTTGAGCGTGGCTGGGAGCTAGATGATGAAATGAGCCTTGGTAAAATAGGAAACATAGGAGACTAGTATGGGACTAAGCATAACAAATCTTAAAAAAGGGGTGGTTTTTCAATTAGACGGCGAGCCGTTCCGTGTGGTGGAATACAACCAGAAAGTGATGGGGCGGGGCGGGAGTATCGTGAATGTACGCATCCGCAGTTTACTTGATGGCAAAGTGCTGGAAAAGACATTTAAAGGCAACGAGCAGCTTGAAAGTGCAGACGTCACAAACCAAACAGTCCAGTACTTGTACAGTGACGGCAGCGTCTTCCACTTCATGAACCAAGAAACGTTTGAGCAGTTTGAGGTGAACGATGAACTCATGGGCGACGGAGCTGGCTACCTAAAAGAAGGTGACATGGTGAGCCTGCAGTTTTTCAATGGAGTACCTATAAACGTAGAGCTGCCTAAAAATGTTCCGCTGCTAGTGACCTACACCGAAAACGCGGTAAAGGGTGATACTAGCAGCTCCATAACTAAAGATGCCACGTTGGAAACGGGCATAACCATCAAAGTGCCGGCTTTCATCAAACAAGGCGATGTAATTTCGGTTGATACCAGCAACGGTGCCTACCGCGAGCGAGTTAAGGAATAGCCATAATTCATTCTGTATTCTGCTGCCAACTAGGGCGGGCATGAGGACGGGGAAGGTTTAACCATGAAAGAGAGATTGGACATAGCTTTAGCCCGCCGGGATTTAGTAGCGAGTCGGAGTCAGGCAGAATCATACATACGGCTTGGAAAAGTACTGGTGAATGGACGTCTCGGGTTAAAAAGCGGGCAGTTGGTATCTGAGGCCGACAAAATTGAAGTGAAAACGAGCGTACAGTATGTGAGTCGGGCGGCGCTGAAGCTCGAGAGTGCAGACAGTACATTTCACATTGATTGGCGGCGGAAGACTGTGCTCGATGTGGGGAGTAGCACGGGCGGGTTTACGCAATACGCACTATTGCATGGCGCCAAAAAAGTATTTGCAGTAGATGTCGGTACCGAACAGCTGCACCCGAGCTTGCGTAGCGATGAATGCATAGAATTGCACGAAAAAACCGACATTCGTAATTTTATGACGAAAGAAAAAATCGACATTGTTGTGGGCGATGTTAGTTTTATATCACTCCGGGAAATTCTTCCTCATGTCTCAAAACTCATCACGCATGACTCTGTGCTTTTAGCCATGGTAAAGCCGCAGTTTGAAGCTGGGCAAAGCAGCGTGAAACACAAAGGGGTTATTAAAAACGACCGGATGCGGCGCGATATTTTGCACCATTTTGAAACCTGGGCGCGCGGGTATTTCATAATTCTCGACAAAAAAGACTCCGAAGTCGCTGGCAGCAAGGGAAACATAGAGCGCTTCTACCTCCTTCGCAAGCTTCCAAGCGAGTAAAGTAAGGGTTTCCATTCATAATGAGCGAAGCGAACGACCCGCCAGCCGGCGGGGAGCTTTAGAGCAGGAGGAGAGTAATGTTCGGATGTATTCCGAACTTGCGAGGAGAACAAGGTCCTCCTGTATAATAGTGCTTATGTACTATTTTCCCAGCCGGACGGCGGCAGGTGATTTGATTGCCGACCAACTTGAGGCGCAGTATCGCTACGAAGATTGCGCGGTGCTCGCCTTGGGTGACGGTTCTGTGGTTGTTGGAGCGGAAATAGCCAAACGATTGCACTGTGTTATCAACATGCTGCTATCATCTGCTATACAGCTGCCGAGAGAACTAGACGTATTGGCAACTATAGATAATTTTGGGGGTGTTACATTTAATACAGCGTATAGCCCGAGCGAGCTAGAGGAAATAAAGGCCGAGTACTTTAGCTATATAGAACAGCAAAAACTCCAAAAGCTTTTTGAGATGAATGAACTACTTGGCGCGGGAGGTGTTTTAAGGGCTGACTTACTCCGAAACCGTACGGTTATAGTTGTTTCTGACGGGTTAAATAACGGCTTTTCTATGCGGGCAGCTGCTGATTTCTTGAAGCCAATTAAAATAAAAAAATTGGTCATGGTAGCGCCTTTCGCGAGCGTGTCTGCTGTAGACCAGATGCATATGCTGGCCGATGAAATTGTGTGTTTAAATGTCATCGAAAATATCATCTCAATAGATCACTACTACGACAACAGTGCACTGCCCGAACATGAGGAAATTATCCGCATCTTGGAAGATATTATTCTCCACTGGAAGTAGTGGGCAGCGAGAATCTACTCGAGGAAGTCCTGTAGCGCGGATGTGTCGCAGAGGGTAATCCGAGACTGTTCGCTGACAAGGATGTTTTTTCTTTCCAGCTCTGAGAGAGTCCGACTGGTGGTTTCCCGTGTGGCACTTATGGAGCTGGCAATATCTTGGTGGCGCAGAGGCACATCTATTTTGACGCCATCGGGAGTTTTGACCCCAAATCGCTCTGCCATGCCCAGTAAAAACGAAGCAAGGCGTTCACGAACCGTACGATACTCAAGTGTCATAATGCGCTCGCCGTGCAAGCGGAACATATCTGCCAAGATACTTACAACTTGTACAGACGCTTCGGGGTGGTTATGTAGCGCTTCTAAAAATGCGTCACGCGGTAGTAGCCAGAGTGTCGTTGGGGCAAGAGTGGTGTAGATAATTTCTCGCTCGCGACCAGCTATAGCCCACGTCAGACCTAGCAGCTCCCCGTCATGACGAATGATTAAGAGGTTTTCTTCGCCATATTTTGTGATGTCATACGCTTTTACCAGTCCGCTTTCGATATAAAAAACACCGGGCATGCTCCCGCCCGGGCGGATGATGAACTCTCCTTTGGAGTATTCCTGCCTTATGCCCGTTTTGAACAAGTCTATGAGCGCATTTCGCTGATCGTTACTAGCGTCCATCTCGCCCATTATCCCACAGGGATGGCACCCCTGTCTATAAGGATTCACACAAATTTGCTTACAGCGCGCAGCTAACCGACCTGCCAATATGTTACAAACTAATGTATTGGCACTGATGCGTTGATCTAACTGAAGCCTGTGATATATATCTCAGACTGGATGTGACGAACCTAACTGCGCGATCCCAGGAAATGGGTGATACTAACAATCACATAGGGAATTACCGGTCAACTGATCGAGAATCTCTAAGAGGAGAGCGAGATGGTAACTTCGAAATCTATCACCAAACAACTGCGGCAAATCGGATGCGACTACGCAGTGTGGGGGCGCAGTGAGATTCGCGAGCTGCCTACTATCCTCATGGACGATGAACAGATCCAACAAGCAGTTAATGGCTACTATGATGGTGGGTTTGCGCTGATATGCGTCACAAACTACCGCGTGCTTATTGTCGATAAAAAACCGCTAGCGCTCACGGTCGAGGATCTGCGTTATGACATGATTGCAGAGGTCGATTTTAGTGCTCGTATTGCCACCTCCGTACTACATATCTATTCACCAATGAGGACAGTTGTTTTCACAAGCTGGAGTATGGCTAAACTCCGAGCCAGTATGAACTACATACAGCAGCGCGTCATGGAGCTAAGGAATAATGACTATCTAATGAACCAATTTATGCAGCAAAAGCAACAGCCAGATGCTCGAGTTGACCAATCAGGCAAGCGCTGGCAGCGCCAAAGTGTCCCGCAAATGGTTCCGACAACCGCTGATTCTACACAGCCAACCGCACAGTTTAATGCGTACCGTCCGCCGGTGCGGCCGTTCATAAACCCGTATACCAAAGTACCTCTGCTATCTCGTCGCCGCAAATACCCAAGCTTTTACTGACAGTCCTAGCTGGTAGTAACTATACAGTCTATGCTTCTGGTTGGTTTTGGGGACTAGCACCGTGCAATTAAACCAAGGCCGGGTGTTTCTATGACTGGTTGAGTTTTGCTATACTGTCATAAGCTATATGAGACAAAGAGTCAGACCGCTACTCAGGGTACTTTGGATATTTATAGGTAGGCATAAGAAGCCGTTCTATATAGCCGCCGGGATAGTACTGGGCATGATAGTCATTCAGTTCTTGTATCCTTCGAATCGATCGCTGCCGTTTGTACGACTCGATGGTAAGCGCATTGGTTCGCAGTCAGAGACAGAGCTTGCGCAGTATCTTATAGACAGCTACAGCAACGTGCCATTAACTCTTGATATATCTGGTCCCGCGAAGCAGGTGGCAAGAAAATCGACACTGGCACCGGCAGGGCTTGAACCAGATGTTCACCGTATTATCACCGATCTGAAAGCATACCCATGGTGGCAGCGGCTCGTGCCATTCAGCGGGCTCGTCAAGGGACTTACAAAGAACCAACCAATTCTTGTGCGTATGGATAATGAACGATTTCGGGAATATGCCAAAGGTGAGCTGCAAGCGTGTCATGTTGACCCCAAAAATGCCGCTGTCATGGTCAAGGATGGAGCAGTGTTGCTAGATCCAGCCAAAGACGGTCAAGATTGCAGTAGTGATGAGCTAAAAAGAGTTTTGGAACGTGCGCAGCTGGCACGATCTGGGTTTCGCATAAAGCTTGAAGCAGACACCGTTAAACCAGAGCGTTCCGACAAAGACGTTGAGGGCAAGCTGAAAGAAGCACAGACTCTGACCGAAAGGAAAATAGCGCTAAAGCTTGTCGACATAGACTATCCTATAGCTAAAGCAACGTTGGCTTCATGGCTGATCATTGCCGAAGATCAGAAAGACAAGAAAAAGCTAACTGTGGATGTCGACACAAAACCAATCAGTGACTACTTAAACGAGATGCAAAAAAAGATATATGTGGCACCAGGTGTGACTACGGTATCTACTACTGACGGAGTCGAAACTGGTCGGGTCGAAGGCGCAGCAGGGAGGGGTTTGAATTTTACCTCCACGGCAGATGGACTAAAAAAGCAAGTCCTCGCGGGAGATGGTACAGTCATGGGCGACATAGTTTCGTTGTCGCCACGCGTCGTGTACCAGCGTTCGTATTCGCCGACCCGCGCGGGGCTGCAGGCATTACTAAACGACATTGTGAAAGACAAGGGGGACTATGCGATATCCGTGCGTATGAGTGATGGTAGCACGGTCAGCGCCAACGGTAGTAAGCGCTACCATCCGGCGAGTACGTACAAAATGTATGTGGCCTACAGCTTTTTGAAGCGTATCGAAAACAGTACATTTAAGTGGGATGACCCCGCTACGGCCGGCAAAAATATGAGTCAGTGTTTTGACGTTATGATAATCAACTCCGACAATACCTGTGCCGAGTGGCTGGGTGATAAAATTGGCTGGTCAAATATTCAGAATGAAGTCCGAGCCTTGGGGCTTAGCAATACGAGTACAATCCGCGGAGGCATGTACTCTACTCCCGACGACGAAACATTGTTTTTGCACAAACTCCAGTACGGCAACATCTTAAATACGCCGGAGCGCGACAGGTTGCTCGATGTTATGAAGCGCCAGGTGTACCGGCAGGGGATACCGGCAGGCGTACGAGTAACGGTGGCAGATAAAGTTGGGTTCCTCGACGGCAAATTGCACGATGCGGCCATTGTGTATGGTAGCAAAACGTACATGCTCACCATAATGTCACAGGGTAGTTCATGGGCGCAGATTGCGGACGCAGCACGCCAGATTAACGAGCAGCTGAATAGAATGTAGCGTTATTTGCTGACGTTGAATTTGAACTCAACAACGTCCTCTGGCTGCATAACGTAGGTTTTGCCCTCAGTGCGAACCCTGCCCGCCGCTCGAGCGGCCTGCAGTGACCCTGCGGCGATGAGGTCTGGGTAGCTAACTATGTCTGCGGCTATGAAGCCGCGCTCAAAGTCACCATGGATGACGCCGGCAGCCTGTGGTGCAGTTGCGCCGCTCGGGATTGTCCAGGCGCGGACCTCTTTGTCACCAGCTGTGAGATAGCTTTGTAGCCCCAGCGTCTTGTAGGCTGACTGTATGAGTTGGACAAGGCCGGATTCTTTTACCCCATAGCTTTCGAGCAGCTCGCGGCGGTCGGCTTCATCGAGACTTCGCAGCTCGTCTTCTAGCTTGGCGCAGACCAGGAGAGCAGGGGCAGGTGTGACGAGTGATTTCACCTGGGATGCTGTTTTTTCATCTGTCAGCTTTACTTCATCTACGTTGAACAAATAAATTATGGGCTTCAGCGTCAGAAGCTGCAGCTCTTGGCGCAGCCATGGGCAAGACTCATGATTCATTATTCCATCGTTTGCCCAAAGCGGTGTTCCGCTGTCGAGCGTTGCCTTGACCTGTTCTACAAAGTCAATGAGCGGTTTTAGCTTTGGGTTTGCTTTGGCTTCTTTTTCGAGCCGGGGCAGGCGGTTTGTGACGGTCTGGAGGTCAGCCAGAACCAGCTCCGTATTTATGACGTCTATGTCTTTGGCGGGGTCGTGTGTATCGTCGACATGGGTCACATTTGGGTCGTCAAAGGCGCGTACCACCTGCACAATGGCATTGCAGGTACGAATGTGCGAAAGGAACTGGTTGCCAAGGCCTTCGCCTTTGCTCGCGCCCGCCACCAGTCCAGCAATGTCCACAAACGTTACCGTAGCGGGCTTGATGGGTGCATTGCCGTATAGTTCACTAAGTTTCTGAAGGCGCTCATCGGGTACCGGCACAATGCCCGTGTTTGGTTCTATGGTAGCGAAGGGGTAGTTTGCGGCCAAAATATTGCTGTCGGTTAGCGCGTTAAACAGCGTCGATTTCCCGACGTTTGGTAATCCCACGATGGCTATACTTAGCATTTAACCCAATCTCCGACTGATTAGGCTGGTCACCACATTAGGTTGGAACGCCAGTATTGCTATAGTTAACATTTAATCCAACATCTCCATATGCTAAAACAGGTATGTAACCCCGAACCTTTATTTCCCGCTGCGTAGCAATTACTTTACTAACGACTTTCTGAACAATCTCTTTTTTGCCAAGATAGTCAAAGTTCTCTGTTAATTTTATCATGCCCTCAACAAGTTTCTCTAGAGCGTAAAAATGTGGGTCAGACTCTTCACATGATGCTTATAGTTTGATATAGTGTGAGAACATGCTACAAGGTACAAATCTAGCAAATGATGGCTCGCGCATAACCGTAAGTGACCAAGGCGGACGGCCAAAACATAGTCGTCGATATGTAGGGTTACTGCTCGGCATACTTTGTTTTATGGTAGCTCTTCCTTTGGCTATTATAGGGTTTAGTAAGCTTACAAATAACTCTTCAACGAATTCCCCTAAAGAACATAAGAAAGTCAAAATCAATAATTCATTACCTGCCAGCCAACAAGCAGAACAACAAATGTACAATGGAAATTACGATGCAGCACAGGAATTGCTCAAGGCGGAAGTTGCTAAAACGACCGATTTGGCAAGCCAAACAAAACTTTATGCGCAGCTCGCAACGAACGGGATAAATAGCAAACAATTCGCGGATGCAAGAATGTACGCACTTGAAGCTGAGCGATTAAAGCCTACACCGGGAACGGCTCAGTTGATAGGATATGTGGCCGAAAAAGCTGGAGACAAATCCACGGCGCGCAAATACTACGAACTAGCTCTTAGTCGTTTAGACAAAAACGACCCAGCTTATGCTATTTCTGCTGGGGATTACGAGTCAGCACTGAAGCGAGTTTCAAAATAATATGAAATATCACTTTAACAAAAAAAATAGCATATTCATAAGTGTATTATTCTGTGCGTTTTTAGCGCTACTGCTGTTTGCTCCCGGAAAATTTTCTGCACAAGCTGCAGCATACAACCATTACTGTAAGGTACTATCAAATCCGTATTCTCCAACGGATCTTTCAGTGAATACCGATCCGGTTGATGCCAACTGTGAGCCTGGGGGGCAAGACGATTCAGCTCTGTCTAGCGTCAGTGACAAAGCAACATTTATCGCCGCAATAGAAAATAAACTAGTAAATGGATACGGCTTCCAAAAGATAGGTGCGCAATACATTATTGACGGTATTGGCAATGATGCCAATGCAAGCTGGCAAGTACGCGTAAACAATCCTAACGTCACAATAACCATAGAAGACTATGCGTACTCGACAAACTCAGCGTACTATAATGTGGATAATCGTGTTATAACATATTCTCACTCAGGAGTCGAACCTTCGATAGTCTTTCGGGTAGATGGAGTCATTGTTTATGCCATTAAAATTAATTGTGGCAATCCACTCGGAAATCTACCCGGTCTCCCTGTAGACCTGTGCCCTAATTTACCTGGCAATCAATCGGCTATACCATTAGGCTATGTCAAAGACAGCAACGGTGATTGCGATAGGCCGCCGGTTAGTAATATCGGTACGGGCAGTTGTTTATCGAGGACAGTAACCGCCACAGCTAGCGATCCTGATTACAGTGGCTCGATCACAGTGGAAGTATGGGGAGACGGACCACCAGGTTCGGGAAAGTTCTTAGGTTCCGCCATAACCTCCGGAGGAAGCATTACTTTTGTCGACCCTAACCCCGCGAAACTCATTACGTCAGGGAGGAGCTATTACTTTCGGGCAGTAGGTGTCAATACAGCCGGGAATCAAAATGGTGTTTATACCGTTGCAGGTCCCTTAACATTGCCGTCGTGCAACTCTTCTTCTTGCGGCTTACAAACATTTGCGTCATCCGGCATGATAGTTGGGCTGCCTCATTCGTTTGAAGTGAATGCCCAATTAATAGCCTGGACCACGCCACCATATACAGCCGGTACCTCGCCAGCAATGTATTTACAGATTAGAGATCCCTCTGGAGCCCTGGTATTTAATAATGCCAGTGTAGCGTATTCCGAGACAGGAATAATGCCAGCTCTTCTCAGATATACTTATACCTTCACGCCGACGGTTGGTGGCATATACACAATGGTATGGGGACTAAGCGGAGCCGGTTTGAACATATCATGTCCTGCGTCTGGAGGCCCTGTGACTAATACAGCCATGTATGCGCCGTATTTTTCAGTAACAGGCGGAGATATTTTGTCCGGGGGTAACATTCAGTCATGGAATGGAGACAATAATCCTGCATGGGGGATTGGGTACAATGGGGCAGGGACTAACCTCGCCGCGCTTGCGACCGGAAGTATATCTAATTTTGTGACAGGCATAAGTCTGCCCGGAGGCGTCAGTGCACAATCCGGTCATGGTTTAGCATTTGCAAACACAACGTTTGGCGGAGGTACGTACGGAGGAGGATACAATGTACCAAACTACACGCCCCCCGTGCCGGTTTCATCGGCAACTGCTAGCCCCGGTACGTTGGATGTGGGGTCATTTGCGCCTGGCGACTACGACCTGACGTATAGTGGTGATTTAACGATCTTTGGCACGCTTCAACCCGGAGTTAGGCTGACTATCAATCTGACCAGCGGTAATCTCTACATTGCTAATCCAGGTATATCATACGGCATATATAATTCTGCTGCCGACGTCCCCAGGCTCAATGTATTTGTTTTGAACGGAGATATATTCACAGACAATGATGTTAATACAATGCGAGGAGTGTATTATACTGGAGATAGCGACGGAAATGGCAGCGGTGGGACATTCTATAGTTGCTCATATGGTCTCGGAAGCGCTGTTAATTTGCAAACATCAGCGTCGGGATATAGTGATTGTTATCACAAGCTGACTGTCTATGGTGCGGTTGTAGCAAAACGTCTAGTCCTCAATAGAACCTGGGGAAACTTAGGTAGTTTTAAAACCGCAAGTGCGGTGCCGGCAGACCCAGGTGAAGAATTTATTTACAGCGCTGAGCTGTGGATGAGCCGAGGCGGTAGTGCGTCCGCTATCGGTCCAGTCAAATATGATTCATACGTTAGCCTGCCACCAATATTGTAGGTTGTGCTTTAGGCTTAACATATGTCGATTAGGCAGGTGAGGCTTTGCGCCAGGTATAGACATACTTTCATCACCAACCTTGCCACTTACACAGGTATTACGCGTTTGCCAAATAAGCCCGTGTAGCAGGGCGTGAGATAGCTGCCTTTTGCTCATACCATGTTTGGGTCCGTTCTTCGACGAATAGCTTCTAACTTTAGAAATGCTACCATACTGCTAAAGATGTGTACTTTTTGGGCATGGCTACGCTGGGCAGAACAGTTGCCAACACCTGTGTTCTGCTTGAGCCCATGGTGAAAGGTTTCAATAGGCCTGCGTTGCCGCCAATGATCAGTGAGTTGTTCGTAGTTGGTTAGTGTCAGGTCGCTGCTGGCCAAGTATCTCGTGTCCCCATTCCCGAGAACAAGCCGACATACTATAATCTCTCCATATCCTTTGAGCCAGACGCGCTTTACGGTTCCATCGTCAAGATCCAGGTCACTCACGGCTATGGTCTGAGCGATAGCAGGCGAAACCAGACGGTTTTTCTTAAGATCTGTCACTCAGTGCCAGCCTTTCTTGCGGATAACCTTCAGGTTATCCAGTCCTCCATACCAGCTGTCAAATAACACGTATTGTGGCGTGAAGCCTCGTTTTTCGGCCTTGTCGAGCATGTCGCGGAAATGGTTGTTCTTACCCTTACCATCATGGTCTGGGGCGTATAGGCGATAATCGATGGGGACGTACTCTATCTGCTCATCGACAGCATCTGTCCATAGCAGGTTCACAATACCAATACCGTTGACCTCACGATGCTCCCGACCCGAATACTGCCAGCGAGCCAGGTCGATGTTACGAACAAAGGGCTTTGAGATCGCCGTATCATCCAGCACAAGATACCCACTTGAAATCGTTACTAGCGGTTTGGCATACCGCCATAGGTCCTGTGGACGGAAATCGGCACGCATCAGCCAACGTGTTACACTGTCATGACTCATCTGGCCAGTTGGTTCTACTTTTGACAGTTCAACTCCAGAGTACCTGTTCTGGTTGGCAATCAGGAAGTCCCGATACAGATTAAGATTACATTTTTGTTTTTGGGCCATGTTATCTATTCCTTTCGGAACAGATTGTGAGCCTAACGACTCAAAGACTCAAGTCATACGCGTAGTACCTTATACAGCGGATTGTGCGTTGGTATCGAATGCACGTCATGGTTTACCAATTCATTACCCCCACGAGTTTGCACCAGCCAGCCTGCCTCCCGGCGAAGCTGGCCGCACTGCCGGCTTCTTAGGCTCCTGAACATTTTTCCTCTCCAGTACTCACTCGCAGTACCTCAGTACGGCTCCTTCCGTGCTTCGAGGAGAAAATGCACATGAGCTCAAAGTGCGAAACTCGTTACCCCTTGAAATTTCTCTTGATGCCGAATTCGACACCAGTTCTTAGGGTATAACTATCTCCCTCAGGAGCTCATGCTTAGTGTTCATGACAAGATGACAAACCACTTTACCTAAAGCACTTGTGGTTAGATAGGAGTTTCTTTATAATGATGGATAATTATGAGTATATTGAGTGGGGTATCATCATTCTTTGGGCTTGATATCGGAACGACGGGTATCAGGCTGGTTGAGTTACGGGGATCTGGTGCTAGTAGGGGGCTTGTAAAATATGCGTATGTGCCAGTCGATGCAAAAGTGGCACAGAGTGATAGTAAGGCCGATCAGCAGAAGCTTGCTCAAATCCTTTCAAATTTAGTGTCTGAGGCTCGCTTATCTACGCGCAATGTCGCGGTGGGACTTCCGAGTAGCCGCGTCTTCACTACGGTCATCGACTTTGATAGAATTCCAGAAGGCGAACTTGGGAAGGCAATCCGCTACCAAGCAGAGTCGCTTATACCAACACCCCCTGCAGAGAGTAAGATTGACTGGGCTGCACTAGGCGACTCGCCAAAGGATCACACGAAGATTGAGGTTTTGCTCAGCAGCGTCTCGAATAACCTTGTTGAGCAGCGACTGGATATGATCGAATCAATAGGCCTTAATGTTATTGCATTTGAGCCTGATAATCTAGCGATTTCACGATCACTCATTACTTCCGATACCACGGCTCCCCAACTAGTAGTTGACATGGGTCATTTTAGCACTGATCTTGTGATAACTCTAGGAGGGGCGCCGAGACTAACCCGTTCAATTCCTACTGGCGTGGAGGCGGTTATTCGTTCGGCAACACAAAACCTGAATATAGATGATAAGCAGGCTCAGCAGTTTGTGAGTAAGTTTGGTGTGAGCAAGGATAAGCTTGAAGGACAAGTGTATCAGGCAATCATTGGCACAATTGATTTGCTCGTCAGTGAGATAGATAAGTCAGTCAAGTTCTTTCAGGCACGTTATGCTGATACTCCCATCGAACGCATGATTGTTACCGGAGGTGCTTCCACAATCCCAGAATTCCCCCTCTATATGGCAAATAAATTTGGAGTCAATGTAGAGATCGGTAATGCTTGGCGTAATGTTGCCTTTGCCGCGGATAGGCAAAACGAACTGCTTGCAGTTTCGAACCAGTTTGGTGTGGCAGCTGGTCTTGCGGAAAGGAATGAATAATGGTACAGCTTAATCTATTGCCGGATATAAAGCTTGAATTCGTAAAAGCGCGTCGTACAAAATACCTCATGACATTCATTTCATTGGTTGTGGGTGGGATTTCCTTGGCTGTCTTTCTGTTCGCCTTCTTTTTCGTCAATGTAGTTCAGAAAAAAAGCCTCAGTGATCTGGATGGTGACATAAAAACGTACCATACTAAACTAAAAGGCTTTAAGAGTTTAGATAAAATACTCACGGTTCAGAGCCAACTCAATACTTTGACCAAGCTGCACGTACAGAAGCCTGTCGCCACCCGTTTGCTGTCATATATTTCGCAGGTAACTCCGGCACAGGCTTCCTTAGATAAACTTGATATAGATTTTGCCGTACAAACCATTTCAATATCCGGTAAGGCAGACAATCTCGATACCGTAAGCATCTATACAGATACCCTGAAGGGTACTCGGTATAGACAGTCTAAACCGGCTGCATCATTGGAACAGGGTAAAGACTTATGTCCAAATTTGGACGGTGAACAAACAATAATACCCGAAAATACAGTTGTTGATTCAGAAGGGAATTGTGTATCAGCGAAACGAGCGTTTAGCGAGGTGGTGTTAAAAAGTTTCAAGCGCGATGAAAAAGGTGCGAATTTTACCATTACGCTAAAATATGATCCAGCGCTTTTTGATGTTTCGTATGACACTAATTTGCTGGTACCAACATCAACCCCGACCAACGAGGGCAACTTATTTGGAGGCGAAAATTAGATGGCGCAATTAGTAACAGCCAAAAGGACATTAATCGATAAGGCTAATACGACGGTCGTCATAGTGGTAAGCGCTGCCACATTCTTATTGGTATTTTCGATTATTGCAACGAAGTCATTTATTCAGCAGGCTCAATATCAGGACAAGGTTATTCAGAAAAAACGAGTTGCTGTAAGAACATTAAAAGAAGACATAGAATCGACAAAAAAATTACAAGCATCATACATAGCTTTTACGACTACTTCAACAAATGCTATCGGCGGCATATCGACTGGTTCCGGGAAGCAGGATGGCAATAATGCAAAAATTATTTTAGATGCTTTGCCTAGTACGTATGATTTTCCAGAACTGACGACGAGCCTTGAATCGATTCTATCTGATAAAAATGTAAAATTTAATTCCATTAATGGCACTGATGATGAAGTGACACAGTCGGCGAATCTGGTGAGCTCTACTCCTGAGGCTATTGCCATACCCTTTGAATTTACCGTCTCAGGCCAGTACGATAACATCAGAAATGTCTTGACTGCACTTGAGGGTTCTATCCGTCCCATGCAAATCAATTCACTCAGTATATCAGGTAATCAAGATGAGTTAACCCTTGGCGTGGTGGCGCAAACATACTTTCAACCAGCGAAGTCACTGAACATGAGGAGCGTTATCGTAAAATGAAGCAAAAAGACATTGCCGTTATCATTGTCGTAGCAATATTCAGTGCGGTTGTATCTTTATTGCTATCAACAAAATTATTGATTTCGCCAACGAATCGCCAGCAAAAGGCCGAAGAGGTCGATAAAATCTCAACGACATTTAACCTGCCAGATAAACGCTTTTTTAATGAAGCTAGCATCAATCCAACTCAACAGGGTCAACTGGGCGATAAGACAAATCCAAATCCGTTTAATGGCGCCAACAGATAGGAGGGAGGCTGCTCTATGAGTGTTCTCTCGGCGACCACACAGACTCAAGTCGAAGATAAGCTCATTGAGGATAACGTGCTCACGCGGGCTGATTTGGCTGAGCTAAAACAGCAGTCAAAAGATACCGGAACACCTTTATTTGGTTTACTGGTGACAAGCGGTAAGGTTACGAATGAACAGTTGACAAAAACGACTGCACATGTTTCGAAGATACCATATGTGAACTTACTTGAGGCAAAGATTGATTCTAAAGTGCTCGAACTGCTGCCACAAGATACTGCTGAGCGGTATATGGCGGTTCCTTTGGGCGAGATGCAGCACCGCCTTGTGGTTGCTAT
This sequence comes from Saccharimonadales bacterium (SeqCode), assembly GCA_049661165.1. Classification (GTDB taxonomy): domain Bacteria; phylum Patescibacteriota; class Saccharimonadia; order Saccharimonadales; family UBA4665; genus JAGXIT01. The sequence goes on along the minus strand of JBASZU010000121.1, from coordinate 1,031 downwards.
GCTGGATGCCGATAATGTACAGGCCGTTGACTTCCTAAGTAACCGGATTAATCGACCGCTGAAGGTATATGCAGCAAGTGAAGAAGGTATACGGCAGGTGTTGCACCAGTATTCGGCACAGCTGTCGGACAATCTTGTGGATGAAATTGGTAAAATGGGCGACGTTCTAAAAGCTGATAAGGCTGTTCAGGACGAAAAAAACTCACAGAAAACGGCTGACAATATCAAAACAATAGTGCAAGACTCACCCATCAGCAAAGCACTTTCAACCATTTTAGAATACGCCGCCAAAAATAGAGCAAGCGATATCCACATAGAGCCGCTCAAGGAAAGCCTAAAAATCCGCTGTCGGATTGATGGCATCCTCCGTGAGATTATGACCCTGCCAAAGTCGACCGAACCGCCACTTGTATCCCGTATTAAGATTCTTTCTAATCTGAAAATCGATGAACACCGCATTCCCCAAGACGGTGAATTCACCGTTAGTGTTGCCGGGAAAGACATAGACTTACGTATCTCGATTAGTCCGGTTATATGGGGGGAGCAGGTTGTTATCCGGTTGCTGGATAAAAGCGGTACCAGTTTCCAGCTTGAGGAAATGGGATACCACGGGCGAAGCCTGAGGGCTATTCGGGCGGGTCTTGAACGCACAAACGGTATGATACTAACTTCCGGGCCAACTGGTTCAGGTAAGTCAACTAGCCTCTACGCACTTTTACAAGAGGTGAAGAGCGACGGAGTCAACATTGTGACTCTTGAGGACCCTGTTGAGTACAAGATGGATGGCATAAATCAGATTCAGGTGAACGCCGATGTTGGCCTGACCTTTAGTAGCGGCTTACGCTCAATCTTGCGCCAGGATCCAGATATTGTTATGGTGGGCGAGATTCGCGACAAGGAAACGGCGGAACTTGCAGTCCAAGCTAGCTTAACCGGGCATTTGGTCTTCAGTACGCTTCACACCAATAGTGCTGCCGGAATTTTGCCTCTTTTGCTCGATATGGGTATTGAACCATTCCTTATCGCGAGTA
>JBASZU010000120.1:0-4889 GCA_049661165.1 Saccharimonadales bacterium (SeqCode) | reverse complement strand
ACTTTCGGGGGCAGTGACGCCGACGAAGCACGATGTAAACGCATAGCGTAAGGAGATAGGTACGATGAGACAGTCACAAGCACTCAATCTAATGATGCAGGGCCAGTCGGTTTTTTTGACGGGTGCGCCTGGGGCGGGGAAGACATACGTTTTGAACCAGTTTGTGCGTCTTGCCAAGCAGCGGGGCAAGAATGTAGCCGTTACGGCCAGTACAGGGATTGCCGCGACGCACATAGGAGGTAGCACTATACACAGCTGGTCTGGGCTAGGAATCCTTGATAGCTTGAGCCAGCACGACCTCGCTCGCCTGAGCGCCAAATCGAACTTGGTGAAGCGCTACAATAGCACCGATATACTCGTTATAGACGAAGTGTCAATGCTGCACGGTCGGCGGCTCGATATGGTGAACGCGGTTGCAAAAAAGATTCGGCGCAGTGATGCCCCGTTTGGCGGCCTGCAGGTGGTGTTGGTGGGCGATTTGTTTCAGCTGCCACCGGTAACAAGGGGGAGCGATACAGCAGATTTTGCCCACCAAAGTGCAGCCTGGCAAGAACTCAACCCCGTTATATGCTATCTGAGCGAACAGCACCGGCAAGCTGCCGGAGATACGCTTTTGGACTTGCTGGGTGCCATGCGCCGCGGCGACGTAAATGAGTTTCACGAACTAGCGCTTCGAGAACGTATGAATCGGTCTATACAAGACGTTCAGGCGGTGACTCGACTGTATGCTCACAACGTAGATGTCGATACCATAAACCATCGCCACCTCCAGGCCATTCAGCAGCCCGCACGCCGTTACACTATGGAGGCAAAAGGTGCGGCTGCCAAACGCGAACAGCTTATGAAGAGTGTGCTCGCACCGGAGGTGTTGGAGCTAAAAAAGGGCGCCGAAGTTATGTTTGTAGCCAACAGCCAAAAAGGCAAATTTGTAAATGGCACCCGGGGCGTGGTGGTAGACTTTGTGAACGGTGCACCTCTGGTGGTTACGACCGGTGGCCGCGAAGTGCTAGTAGAGCTGCACAGTTGGTCGCTCGAGGAAGATGGCCGCGTGAAAGCTGAGGTGACGCAGCTCCCGCTCCGGCTCGCGTGGGCCATCACCATCCATAAAAGCCAAGGCATGAGCCTGGATGCCGCCGAGATTGACCTGAGCCGGAGTTTTACGCCCGGTATGGGCTACGTGGCGCTGAGCCGCGTGCGAAGTATGGACGGCATATTTTTGGTGGGCATCAACCGCACGGCGCTTGCTATGCACCCAGTTGTACATGAGTTTGACCTGTGGCTGCGTGAGGCTTCGGAACAAATAGCGTTAAAAACAGCTGATTTTACCGAAGAGGCCGAAAAAAATGAGGTGGAATCGGCACTCGACGAAGCACTACTAAGCACACTTAAAAAATGGCGCACGGGGCAGGCAGCCAAAGAAAAAATCCCGCCCTACATGGTTTTTCACGACACCACGCTCCAAGAGCTCGCTGCCCGCCGCCCACAGACCACTCAGGCGCTCCTCGCCGTCAAAGGCATGGGTAAAATGAAGTATGAAAAATACGGGGCTCAGTTGCTGGAAATTCTAGCTAGTTAGATGCAGGCTCTCGCGCCTGCAGGCGACCTTCTTTCTTTGCTGTCAAAGAAAGAAGGCAAAAGAAACCAGGCCAGAACTCCAGCATCTTGGTCAGGCTTTGTCAGTTCTACAACCAACGCGACAACTCGTCAGTAATCAATTGCCACTGGCTATTGATTACTTCCTCAAACAAGTCGCGTTGCCTTTCGGAAGTTGTAGAGCCTGACAACACCTGAGCCAAGAGCCTCCGCATGGCCGTCTCGGCTGTATCGCTTGCGCGATTATTTTCTGAGCGGCCGGGCCGCGTTCTTATCTCTTAACTCTTATCCCTTAACTCTGTATAATAAACTCATGAGTGAAAATCAAAAACAGGGGCAGGGGAGGAAACCGTGGTGGATTGGGCGGCAACAGAAAAAACCGTCTGCGCCAGCGAAACCTAAGGGAAACTATGCGTTCATAGACAGCCAGAACCTCAACCTTGGGGTGCAGAAGATTGGTTGGAAGATGGACTGGCACAAGTTTCGCGAGTGGTTGCGCAGCGAATATAACGTGACGCAGGCCTACATGTTTATAGGCTATTTGCCCGACAACGAATCGCTGTACGAGCAGATGTATGCCCATGGGTTTTTGGTGGTGCTAAAGCCCACGGTTGACATAAAACAACGACCAATGACCAGCAACCAACGTTCAGCAAACAATCAACCATCAACCATTAACGATAGAGCGAAACATGCTCGTCCGGGTGAAAATGACCTGGGTAAAACAGAGGAAGCAGAAAAATCTCAGGTGAAGGGGAATATAGATGCTGACCTAGTGCTGTACGCCATGAAAGAACTGCCAAATTACGACAAAGCGGTCATTGTGAGCGGCGACGGCGACTTTTTTAGCCTTATAGAATACCTTCGCGACCAAAAGAGACTTCTAAAAGTTTTGGCGCCCAACCGCCGTTTCTCTACCTTGCTGCAAGGATTTGACGACTACATAGAGGGGATAGACCAGCACAGAGGTGAGCTTGCCTACCGCACTTACCGAAAACCTAAAAACAAATAGCCTTTCACGAACGCCATGACCGCACGACGCTAAATGACGCATTATCTGGGTCTCCATGCATGCCAAAATAAATCGTATGGCCGTACGGTTTAAAAATATCAGGGGTAAATGTAGTGGGCGGTGAAGTGGACGGCAGGCTCGGGATATGGTGAAGAAAAACTGGAAGGCAGGACGGGGCGGTAAGTTGAGAGGGGGTGAAAGAGGTGTAAAATGGGGGTATGCAAGTGAAGATAACGAAATACGGGCATAGTTGTGTGCTCGTGGAAGCCGAGGAGCGGGGCAAGCCGAGGGTGGCGTTGTTTGACCCCGGTGGCTGGAGCGAGCTAGACTTGGACACAATTGGGTGGATTGATGACGTGTTTGTTTCTCATATACACGGTGACCACTGTGACCCGAGCAAGCTGCAGCAAATAGCGGCAAAGTTCCCAGATGTGCGTATTACTGCGCCGACCGAGGTAGTCAAACTGCTGCGCGAGCAAGGACTACACCAAGCGGCAGATGTTATTCCTGCGGGCGCAACCCCATTTGCGTCACCTCATGAAGAAGTGCGTCCCTTTGGTGCAGTAGTGCCGGAAGAAATTGGCATACATTTCCTGGGTGTGTACACGCACCCTGGCGACAGTCATAGTTTTGCCGCAGCCATGCCGGTGGTGGCGCTACCGGTGGTGGCGCCGTGGGGTTCTACTCGCCGCGCAGTAGAACTTGCCCTAGAACTAAAGCCAAAGTATGTTTTGCCGGTCCATGACTGGTTTTTGAGCCCCGAAGCACGAGAGTGGATATATGATGCGACGGCGCAGGTACTTGGCGCGCAAGACATTACGCTGCTGAGGCCACAGCAGGGTGTGGCAATAGAGCTTGCTATTCAGTAGTTTTAGCACCGACTAATATCCTTTCATCCAAAGCGAAGTGGGAGATTATCCCATGTTCTTGTCATTCCTGCCCCACGACCCAAGTTGAGGGTAAAATTTGGCTGGGAAACCATGCGTTTTTCTGCCTTGTCATGCTGAATTGATTTCAGCATCCATACGTATCCATTGAGGTTTGTTCGTCCGCCTTGCTTCACGGTCTCACTAAACTTTAACTCACGCATGGCAGTTCTCGGACTGTCAGCCGACTTCTTTTTGTGTCGGACAAAAAGAAGCAAAAAACCTCGGCCACAGGCTTCATCTCTTGGGAAACTGTTGTCAAGCCGTACAATCACCTGCGGAACTCGTCACACCTGTCTTGCCACTGGCAATACAGGCGCTCCTCAAACAGTCCTCGATTTGTAAGATTGCTACGTTTGACAACAGTTTCGCCAGGAGCCTCCGCAGGGCCAGGCCTAGTTGTATCGCTTCGCGATGATTATTGAGCGGCGTTTGGCCGCTGGGAGGGGGAGGGCAAAATAATGAGATAGCGTAGTATATACATAAAGTTGACAAAATGGTTATGTTTTGTTATGATAGTTTAGTTCTATTAAACATAAAACTATGACAAAACAAACTAAAAATCAACACTGGCTTGCGATTTATCCCGTACATTTCCATGTTGGCATGTACGTTGGCATAGCGGCACTACTTATTACCATGATGAAGAGCAGTGAAGGCATGATAGCGGTGGTGTATAGCCAAAATGCCCATGGCAGCGGTGAAATGCTACACAACACCCATATGCGTGAAGCAGAAACCCACATAGGTCACGCTCAACTTAGCTTTGCTCGCCTCGCACGCGTAAGCGGAACATAATATTGCACTATTGACAAATAAGCATAAAGGGAATATAATAAGACACATGAAAAGACCAACAGCCTCTGCAGATCCAAAAGAATTGACGCGTGGTCAGAAGATTGTTCGAAGAGGTATCCCTTTTTTGGCTGCTACAGCTATTATTGGGACACCGATTGTTGCCAAGTTTGTTGAGTATGTCCAAACTAGCCTTGGGCAGGGTGTTGCTGAACAAAATGCGATTGCAGGGGCTCGGGTGCACTCTTACAAGTCCGGTACGTTGCAACTTCATCCTGGCGTAAAGACATATGCTGCCCCTGATACAAAGGGTAGGCACGATGTCGGCGCCGGGGAGTATGTAGATGGAAATGAAGTTCCTAGCGATGCTGTTGGGGTCAATAGAGCAATAGCAAACCCGGTTGAATATAACGATCCCGACGGAACGCAGTGGCTAGGGTTTACAGGTAGTAATGGAGAGAAGGCTTGGATTAAGATGGGCGTCATAGGTCAAACAGATCCGGATGGCAAACCATATGCTGAATGGCTGGGCAATGATAATAATCCTGCGAGTGTTCCATCTG
>JBASZU010000119.1:0-22067 GCA_049661165.1 Saccharimonadales bacterium (SeqCode) | reverse complement strand
CCGCACCTGCCAAGCGGCTCATTTTGTACGGACAAAATGAGAGTAAACCGCCGGGGAGTATGCAAACGACCGGCTTACTTGCCCATGACTGCTTGCTTGTTTGGCTTGTGCAGAACTCACTGCACTTCGTTTCGTTCAAACAGCTTCCGCGCGCAAGCAACCAAGCAGTCATGGGCAAATCAGTCGTTATGCATCCCCGGAACTACACATAAAACCCCTTACAGCGTCGAGGAGAGTGCTTACTACAGGCAAAACCTTGCCTAGCTGCATCGTTGCGATGGTTTTGGTGGCGGCCTGAGGCCGCAAACATAATTCATAGTTCATAATTCTCAACCGCCTCTCAGCGCTCCACTTGATACTTTCACCCCTATACCCGATACTTATTCCCATGAAAGTATATGTTGGGATGAGTGGCGGAGTCGACAGTTCGGTCACAGCTGCACTACTCGTCGAGCAGGGCTATGACGTTACGGGTGTTTACATGAAAAACTGGAGTCAAGACCTGCCGGGGATGAAATGTCCGTGGAAGGAAGACTACCAAGATGCAAAGCGGGTAGCGGTGCAGCTTGGCATCCCGTTCAAACTGTACGATTTCGAGACCGAGTATCGCGAGCGTGTCGTTGATTACATGCTCGATGGCTACCGCCGTGGTATTACGCCAAATCCAGACATCATGTGCAACCAAGAGGTAAAGTTCAAGCTTTTTCTCGAGGCGGCTCTGGCTGACGGGGCAGATATGATTGCCACCGGACACTACAGCCGAATTATACATAATTCGGCAAATTCCAAATCACAAATATCAAATACCAAACAAATTCCAAATTCCAAATTCCAAATTCCAAATTCTGCGTCGCTTCACATGGCAGCAAACCGCGAAAAGGATCAAACCTACTTCCTCTATCGAGTGACCGAAGATGCCCTGAAACATAGTCTCATGCCCATTGGAGATTTCGCGACCAAGGCAGAAGTACGGGCGGCGGCGGAACAACGTGGCCTAGCTACGGCGGGTAAAAAAGACAGCCAGGGCATTTGTTTTATAGGTAAGGTGGGGATAAAAGATTTTCTCATACACGAGCTGGGCGAACAGCCACGAGGCGACATCTTCGACCAAAACGGGGTGCGGATTGGCGAGCATGAAGGTGCAATATTTTATACTATTGGTCAGCGACAGGGGTTGGGTGTGGGAGGTGGGCTGCCGTATTACGTTACGGGCAAAAATATGGATAAAAACGAAGTCTACGTCACTACGGATATCCAAGACCCAAACCTATGGCGAGACACACTGCAGCTCACAGAAGTTCACTGGATACAGCAGCCGCCTTTGCGGGGAGAAACATACCTTGTCCGCACTCGCTACCGCGCCGAACTCATAGCGGCCAGTTTCACCTGGGATGCCCAAAACAACAGGGGTGAGCTTCACCTGGATAGTCCAGTTCGCGCTATTACCCCCGGCCAGTCCGCTGTTCTGTACCAAGGTGACTTGGTGCTTGGTGGCGGCATCGTGGTGGGCGCAGCGTAGTAGCCTGGTTTCGTGGGAGTAGACAGCGCCAGAAAGGTCTGCTCAGAAATTGTTAGCACACAGGCACAATTTACTTGCAAAACAAGCAAGAGAGGGTTATCATTTCAAGCATTAGCTATGGGTGGCACGTAATAACCATTTGGAGGTTAGAGATGGTCATTCAACATCATACATCGGGTGGTTCGGGCGAACGGCCTGGAATGCAGCGGGCACGCGTACCGAGAGCTATTTATATATTGGCAGGATTTGTGTTAGCGGGGCTTGGCTGGAATGCACTATTTGGGGATAAAACTTCACCGTCCGACCCGTTTCGTATCGTGACCCCAGGTGCCGAAAGGGCAACTGAAATACATATCCAAGGTTCCGACGGCATGCAGTCTGTGTTGGTCGTGCTACCTGGCGGTACGCATGCCGTACCAATGGGCTTTCAGGGCTTGAAAGATGAGCTCAGAATCTGCCAAGACAAGCCATTGCCATATGATGCTGCGGCCATGCTGCGATCGCCCCAAGAGATATTTGCTGGCGGATGTGCCGCTGAGTCAACCATCAAACAGGTGGAGGGTAGGAGCTCTCCGGTTGCGATTCCGGGGAGAGATATTACAGTACATGTACGGCCAGTTGAAACGGGTACCGGCGGTTCAATATTAGATATTCGCGCAACTGTAGAGAGGTAGGAGGATAATACGATATGGCAAAGCCAAGCAAACCAGTGGGAATACGCGAACGCATATCATCCTGGCTCGTCCCAGCAGCAGCAGCCGGGGCAGTAGGATACGTGGTACTTACAAACATGAACAATTCGGAATACGATACCCACCCCGTAACCTGTGCGGTAGGTGTTCCAAAGAAGGTGTCCGAGGGTAAAGTTGATCCTGCGAGACCCTTTTCAGAATTTTCGGTAACGAGTGCAGACGGTAAATCGGTTGCGCGTATAGTAGTGGCGGCAAGCGTTGACAAGGGCAAAGTTCCTATAGAGGGAATGCAAGTTCTTCGCAGTAAGTCAGTGCCTAAAGGTGATGCACAGAAGCCAACCATAGCTCCACAGCTTGAGGGTTCTGCAGTACTTGCAAATCCGGCGGACACAACAAATTTCAACTTCGTTGATGGCAAAGGCCAAACGGCAATCTTGGCACTCGATGCGAAAAATACCATAGAAATAAACGTTACACAGGATTCAAATAGAACTTCAGCTCAACTCTCTGCTGCTTGTATCGGAAAGTAATCAGCAGAAGTCTTAGATTGGAACGTTCGTACAAAATGCGTTGCAAAAAACAAGAGTCATGCGATTACTACCGATGTTAACGTGTTGCGAGAGGTAACCGTTTTGTCTCGCGGTACCACTCTTTTTACGCAACGAAAGCCAACCAGCCTAGCAGATGTGGAGGTCTATTTTTTGAGTGCGATTATATTTCCAGCGCCCAGCATCATAGATCCGATAGCCCCAATTAGCTGTATTTCGGCTATGGCAAGGTTGGCATCGACTGCAGCCGGGTCAGTACCGCCTGGCTCTTCCATGCCCAGTACCAGTCTACCTATATGTGGCTGATCCCCAATTGCATACAAAACTGTCGACCCGGCATCACGAACAACCCTGCCACGAAGCTCCTGAGCATGTTCGTATGTGTCTAGTGCCTGGACGCCAAGGTATGCAGTCCCAACTAAACCAGCTGCACCCCAAAACAAATTCCATCCCGTATTCCCAGCCATTTCTGTATGTACCTCCTCATTAGTTTATATCGATAATATATTCAAATTGTCAAAAGTAGTAGTAAAAAAACATATTTCACAACGTTATGCGATATTAAGTCGGTCTTATCAGGGGTTTCAATAGAACGCGGCACCGAGAAGAATCATGCGAAATTGTTGATTACTGAGCGATGTCGCAGGGGGCGTTTGTATGGGGGCGGGTATTGATGTATGTGTTGGCTACGCCCGCTTGATCGGCTCCTGCGAGACGGACATCAAAACTACGCTCCGAATCAGCGTGGCCGCCCCAGAATGAAAACGTACGTCCGAGCGTAGGATTAGCATCGCAGACGCTTCCCGTGAACCATATGTCTTTCTCTGTTCCGGGTGCATCGGCAGTGCCTGTTTTGCCACCGACGCTTTCAGAGCCTGCCGGGGACTTGATTTTGCCATTGGCTGTGCCGTAAGGTTGATTAACGGCCATTTTTAGAGCTTGAGTGACCGCTTGCGCCGCCGCTGGAGTGAATACGGTCTTTGGGGTGGGAGCTGGTCGCTCGTAGACAACCCTTCCACTCGCAACGTTATCGACTATGCGAGTAATGGCGGACCAGGCTTTATCACCGTAAAACAATGCAGTACCATCACCGGCAACCATACCGCGCATACCGATAGCCTCCTGTAGTGGTGACATGGCTGTGGCACCGAGGATCAACGATGGGTAGTAGGGACGTGGTACTTCCATGCCGAGTGCGTTCATTTTGTCTGCAATCGGGTTAATCCCGTTTTGTTTCACAAAATTTACAGCCCAGGTATTCGATGAAACTGCCAGTGCCTGCGAGGGAGTCATAGTGCAGGGAGCGGATTGTTTTAGTGCGCCACAGCCGGTATGACCCTCGATAATCCAAGGCTGCTGCCCTGATTGCTCAATAGTGACAGAAGCGGGAATCTCAATGGGGGCGTTTGGGTCGATTCCTTTTTCTGTAGAAACTCCGAGGGCATAGGTTTTATGGGTAGAGCCAGCATCTCGTCCGCCGCCGCCTCCTTGTGTACCTGTGGCAACATTTATCTTTACGGTCGAATAGTCCTTGCTGCCTACCATGGCTACGATGTTGCCGTCATTATCCAGGCTGACCGCAGCGCCATTGAGGGATTTTGTACGCTGGTATGACTGGATTGCTCCGTTCATGGCTATTTGATCTGGGGTATTAAGTGAAGTGAAGATTGTGTAGCGTCCGCTGAGCAAATCGTCAGTGCTAACCTCTTTCCCTAAGGAACTTTTCAGGACACGTTTTGCATCGTTCATGACAAAGTCGACGAACGGACGAGCGTTGATTTTGTCTGCACCCTTGAACGAAACACCAATAGGGCTGTTCATTTTGTAGGGTTTTAGTACCGGAAAGCCACCTTGGGCGAGCAGTTTTTCTTTTAGTTCGGGTGGTACCAGAAAGGGGTTATTATCCGCAGCAATCCCCACAACTGTCCTGAAGCGACCCTCTGCCCTCGCCGATTCGTAGATGTACCCGGCGTATGTTTTGATGGCGTCGGCTTTCTCTGTGGTAAGCTCACCTGTGGCTACGGCCCTATTGATCTCACTTCTTGTCACATCGAGTCGGGATTGGGCGTTGGTGGCTTTGTCGAGTTCGCCGCGTATTTTCGTTACAAATTCGGCGTAAAGGGCTTTTCGTTCAGGGCTTATAAGTTCCGGGCCATAGTTTACGTCCAAATTTGATGGTTCATTGAGTGCCCCGACCAGAACAAGTGATTCGGCCACAGAGATGTCTTTGGCAGGTTTGCCGAAGTACTGTTGTGCGGCAGCCTCGATTCCATTAGCGTTACGACCGTAGTACATCGTGTTTGCATAGGTCTCCAGAATTGTCTCTTTAGCAGCCTGCTTACTACCGAGTTTGGCAGTAAGCCGTTCCTCCATGAATCTGGCCTGTAGGCACTCTAACCCCTCTCTTCCGACTGCCTCAAGTGTTTTTTTGTCTTTTGGCCGAGGGGCGGCATCGTATCTGCTCACAAGTTGTCGGGAGATACCAGACGCTCCCTCTATACGAGAGAATCCACTGAACGCAGTGTCTTTAGCTGCGCGAATGACCGCCTGTACATCGCAGCCATCGTTAGCAAAAAATCGCTGGTCTTCCACGGCTACTAGAGCCGATACGAAGTTTGGGCTAATATCTTGGAAGGCCGTTTTGACAGTTGTCGTGCTGGTAGCCATGACGCCAAGGGCGTTTGCTTTTGTGCACGGTGTAGTGTCGGCTGCACATATCAAACCAGTTTCACCCCCGCTAACACTTGTTTTTTCTAGTCGTTCAGGGGGTTCAAACGGGAGATCGCTTACACTAATAAAATCAGGCAGATGATTTGGCTCATAGACAAATTTATAACATAAGGCACTCGTAGAGATAACAATAGCAGTTGCACCGGCAGCAAATTTTTTGAAACCCATGGTTATTTGTTATACTACATACTTGCCATATTGTAAATTTGTTTTATATGCCAAGTATGGTACCGTATGAAGCAGTAACTATGGAGTATAGACAGCGATGAGCAGTACAGATAAACAAGGGTGGTTCCCACCTGGTCAGGTATCTCGTAGGGACGTGCTAGTTACTGGAGCATTAACAGTGTCGGCAGCATGCGCAGGGGGCTTAATCAGGCGGGTATTTGGCTCGCACGACAATCAATTGGCGGCCGGTTCTGAAGGTGCGGCAGCAGTAACAACCATTGGATTACACAGCGAATTGGGCTGGAATGACTTACGTTCCTATGCCGCACTTCCCCCAAAAGAAAAAGGTGCTTTACATCGTGGGCCGAAAGAAACTAAGCGAATCGCGCTCACGGTCGACGATTTTACAGGGACAGTAGGAATTGACTACCTAGAGCCATTACTGAACTATAATGTGCCGCTCACGCTGTTTCCGACTGGTGCCGCCCTCGATGCCTTCGGGCGAGCAAAAAAAGGGGATTTATGGAAACGCGCAATTTTGTCGGGTATGGTAGTGGGTAACCATACTTATCACCACTACCTTCAGCCGGAGAGCGGGAAAGGCTTCAAGGACCTAAACCGATCGGTGCGAGCTTCCGAAGTTACGCTTGCCCAGTCCGCGCTAGACAGTGTTCTTGGTCACGCGTATCCTATGAAATTTATGAGGCCGCCGGGCGGCAGCGGTGGGTTTGGCGAGAAGGACAGCACTGTTGTGTCAGAAATGGCTGCCCTTGGGTTGTGGACGTGTATGTGGACGCTTGACAGTAATGACGATGAAAAACACCGGATCAATCCTGGGGATGACTTCTTTTTGAGTAAGGTTCACAAGTTTCTTGAAACCGACAAATATGGGGGCAACGGAGCGATTGTGTTGATACATCCCACTACCTTGAGCATAGGCGGGATGGGAAAGATGATAGAACTAGTAACCTCGCGTGGTTTGACGCCTACAACCATTCCGGGACTATACGGGGCATGAATATCAGTAACTGTACGGTCTCGAGTCCGCAAAACAGATGTAGGGTGTTGTAAATAATATATTATACAAGAGTTTACTTTCTAGCGAATATGGTATAAAACTATATGTATGGGTAGATTATTGACAGGTGGGGTCGCCATAGCGACTGCTTTTACTGTATATGCGCTCTATGACTACCATAGTGGCGGTTCAGGCGCGCCCGCAAATACCTACCGACGGGCTTCTGACGCCTTACCGTTTCTCGCTGATTCCTCTGGAGGTAACAGTGCTGCTCAAACAGCTCTAGTTGGCGCGGCTGAGGGGGAAAACATACTGCCACACCGAAATCTTGTTTCCAGCGATGTCGCGGCAATAGCTTTGCGCCAGCTAAAACAGTCTGGTGCGAACGGCTGTCCGAGTTCTGCTCAAATGCAAATCTACCTCAATCCGAACCGCACAACCTCTGCCATATGTCTCGATGTCAATGGAGCGTATCAGGCACCGAGCAGCGAAATTACATTTCGGCCGTACATGCGTCAAGAGGTGGTAAGTTTAGAAAAAACTTTGTCTGATCCAAATAACACCGCGGTTTGTCGGGAGCTCTTCCAGCAGCTAGGGAATTTGGCGCAGTCATTATTCCATACCCCTGCCATGAATGCGGTAGTGCCGCCCGGGAACGATGTTGCTGTCGCGATACAGTTGGGCAAAAACCCATTCTCGAAATGCGATCTACATACAATTGCCCAAGGAGGAAAACTATGAGTATCACGAAAGTGTCAAAAAGCAGGAGCTTCGGACTATGAGCGCAAAAGGATTTGGAACGGGTATTGCAGTAGTGGGTCTGGCTGTTGGAGCGGGCATTGTGTTTGCCAAAGGGTATGATTTTGGTTGTGCCGGCAATAAGATTGTTAATGAACGTAGTCTAGATATTGCCTCGTGTGCCGGCAAAACGGTTGCTAAGGGTATGCTTAGTCCTATTGAAAAGCTCGACGAGACTGCCTCTAGCACAGTCCCTGTCACCGTCATCGGTGAGGTTGTCATGAGATTGAATGGTACAGCAGTGGTTGATATTAACAATCAGGGTTTCTCGAAAGTTTGGGATGGTAATATCTTTGCAAAGACCGATTCAACACTTTTTTGGAACAGGAAGAATGATAAGCCGGTAACAGTCATCTACAATCCCTGCTTTGGCATGACCGTCAATGGCTTGTCTGAGGAAAAAAGTTTAGCCGAAAAAGATTCCGGCTACAATAGCGCACCAGTATCGACGGTTGTGGCGGATGTCACGCCCGTTTCGCCTACTGAAGTCTCGATTAAAATAAAGCCAGGACCCATGCAGATATGCTCCTTGCGTGTATCAAATGCCGATGGTGAGCCGGGAGGAAAAGCGAACCAAGAACTGATTACCAACGACAATGGAGGTATTATAAAAACAAACATGAATACCGGTGCGATGGACGCAGTAGAGGCGGCTGTAGTAGCCGATATTAATCGCGTAGTCAAGGAGAGTGCTGCCATGCAGGCTTGCCCGGAAGAAGCTTTGAACAGGGCAGGTTTGAGCCAGGACGACATAAAAGCTGTCATTGCACAGGCAACCATAGGAGGATTGCTCAAACAGTACGCTAACGACAAACCCATGACCATGATGATAAGCAATGCCTTCAACGACTATGTGTCAAATCGACGACCGGGTAGCGTTATCGTTGAGCTGGGTTCGCCGCAAGATCGGATGGCTATGTATCAGAAAAAACTAGAAGCAACTGTCGGCGAACTCACAGGGAAGGTTGTTGAGTTGCCGGAACATAATGTTACATATTCTTGGCAGCAGATACAAACCCCAAAACTTGTAAGCTGCGGAACTGGAACTTTGCGAGCGCCAAACTGATGAAAGACGCGAATATGACGAAACATTTATGTACCGGAACGAGGAGCATAGTCCTATGAGTTATGGCGACCAGTTTCCGCACGGTATGCCAATAATGGTTGTACGGGATCCGTCCGTACGTGGTTACCGTAATCGTCCAAGACGTTTCGTGGGAGCTATGACTACGATACTTACGGTTGCGTCGTTAGGGTATCTTGGGCTTCAGAATAGGAACTGGATAAATCGTCAATGTATCGGTGCGGGAGTAGGAGTGTGTGCCGATGGGATGCTTGCACAGAAACTCCGATCTGCTCCAAATGAGCTCCAGACGAGCGTCGAGGCGAAACGAGGAGGCAAAATTATCACAGGGCTGGGCAGTTATTCGCTCGGAGCCGATGCCGTAAGACCGAGTAAGGACAACACCAAAATCTACATCTTCCCCGAATTCAAATATGATCCAGACACCCTGCGTCAAGTATTTGGCTCGACGTATAAAATGAGCGCGAACGATACGCCAAAAACACTTAGCAACGATATTGTTGCCAAGCTAGGATTTACGGATCATATCAATTTTCTCGTAGGCAGCAACAGCATATCTTCAGACACTGAGGCTATGAAACAAGCCTGTGTCCGAGACATGAGTGCCATAGTTGAGCAAGCAAAAAATCATGCGGGTTGGCTGCTTGGAGAATCAACTGAGGTGTCACCAGCTGAGCTTATTGGCGCCGAAAACACATACGCAACCAGACCGTTTACGCCAAAAGGGCCTGCCAACGACCCTTCAGTCGTTAATATTTACGTAGCTGCAGTGTTACCGACGACCGACGGGAAGGGTACGATTGCCCAAGTTACCTGCGGGATGGAAGAATCTTCGGCGGCAAGCACTGCGAAACCGACGGCAAGTGCTACATCAACAGGTTAGGGTTAGTGTGAGATATGAGGGAAAATATGAAATGGAAGGGTAAAAAGATATGAGTGAACAAACAAGATTACCGCTCCCCGACGGCGCTGGAGGAACAACAGATGTTATTATGGACAGGTCACTGAGTTTGGTGCCCCCTAATCATCGCGCAAATGGCTTTGCCGCTGCCGGAATACTCTCTGCTGCAATGGCTAGCGGTTTACCCACATTCGTTTCATCAGGCAATGGAGTCAAAGATCCACTTGCCTGGGATTCTCTGGCGGCCAGGACTCGCCAAGTGCGGGTAGATCCGGTACTTGCGGCAAATAGAGATCCTTTCCTGCTTGAAGCGTCGCTCCATGTTGCAAAAAAGCCTACAACGGAAGATACACTACCTGACTTATCGAATATTCAGCTTTTGAGCAGCCCTCCTGCGAGTGGGGAGCCGCAAGATACTGCCGCCATGCTAATTCCATATGGGCTTTCCGCTCGACCTGAGATGCCTGTCGTCGGCCGTGGATTTGCAGTGGAAGAGCCAGTCTTGCCGCCTCTGCAAGGGCGACCGTTGGCCGAGGAACAACCAACTGTGGCAAACAATCTTGGCGTTGGCTCAAAAAACCCAGACGTACCAATTATTGCTAGTTTGGTGGCACCTCCTTCCAGCCTGTCTCAAACTGCCATCGGTCATCTAGGCGGAACCGCTGAGGCGGTCGCGACACTCGGTCGGTTGCAGTCGGTTTCTGCGAGGCAAAACGAAGAGACTCTTTCTGGCGAGACTCCACCGGTGGTTGTTGCTGCACTGAGCGATATACTGAAACCTTCTATATTGCCTCTAGGAGCGACTATAGATAGGCCGGAACCGAAAGAGTTGGGCGTTGCTGAAAATGCCGGAGTCTCAATGAAAAATGGCTTCGCGCCTGTTTCTGCCGAAGATGTCAGTACCATTATTCCTGTCATTCAGCAGAAGCTAGGAACTGATGGCGATACTGGGGTAGATAAATTGAGCTCGGCTGGTACTGGGAGCTCTTTGCACACAGTGCAAGCAGAAGAGATTCCAGACCTGCTACCCAGCGTTCCCATACTAAATTTCCCAAAAAATTCGTCTCCAGGGTTTAGCGACACCGGCGTTATTATTGAAGTCCCGGTTGGCGTGAAGGCACCCGAGCAGCAGTCCCCAGTCGCAGACAAGCCGATTGCGCCGTCGGAGACCGTGTCACCACCAGAGAATGCACTCGGTACAGTTATATCCGAGCAAGACTACCGTGATGGTTTTGTTTTATGGGCAAAAGATATGCTAGCGCGAAACATCAAAGAAGTGGGTGTCAATGCCGGGCCCCCTTCAAAACTGTTTATGGACGGCAAGTCAGGAAAAGACTATCCTTGGTGCGTTGCGGCAGCGACTGCTGGCGACATGGCTCTCGGTATTCCGTTCGACACTAAGTATAAAGGTGTTGAGTCAAACGGTCGTATGTGGTACACACCGTACCTAGTTGATGCACTCAAGAATGAGCCCGGTTCAGCGGTGTATCCTGCCAAGGATTTCCTAACAGGCGATCACCTGAAAGGCAAAATCGGGGTAGGTGATTATGTCATGTACTACTACCCAAAGAAGAACGACGCTGCTGACGCAAGTCATCATACTGCCCGGATAATCGAGATAGGAGAAGATGGCTATTGGACAGCGGACGGAAACTGGAGTAATCGGTACATGAGAGTGTTCCATCCGTGGGACAAGAACGATCATCTGAAATATGTTGGCACGCGTTTTGCTTCAGTCACCGCACGGGTGACACATGCCCCTGGGACACCAGAACCAACGCTGTCTACAGCAGACAAAGGGCAAAAACCTGTGATACCAGGCTTAGATACTGGTAGCGGTGCGAAAATACCTATCATTAAGATTGGTGGTGGCTTACCGGGCTTCACTGCGGGCGATCCGGCCGACGCTCCAGACGCACCTGCTAGCGGAGATAAAACTCCAGGTATTCCTGTTATAGTCGTAACTTCTCCGGCTCCCCCCGATAGCACTGAACCACCCTCCAGAGATGCCGGTAGCCCGACCATAGTTACGCTACTACCCGTATCTGGTGGCGGCTCTGGCTTTGGGGCTGATGGCGAAGAAACAGTATTGCCACCGACCACCACGTCTCCGCCGGCTGTCAATAACCCGGAACCGGTGCAGCCGACTGCTCCCGCTCCCGCTCCCAAAGAAAACCTACCAGACAGCCATGGTGTGCGACTTGAAGCATTCCAACATAGCGTTATTACGCAAGAGTCGGGAGGGAATCCAGAGATTGTTAACGATGATTCAGGCGCTGCTGGCTTGTTCCAGTACATGGACAAAACCTGGAATATGAGAGGCGGTTACAATAAAGCTAGCCAAGCTCCACCAACCTTCCAGTACTCAGAAGCATCGAAAGATATGCAACAATTGTACACACAGTTTAAGAAAGCCTACCCGAACCTATCTGAAGATGAAGTGTGGTTCCATGTGGCAGCCGGTTGGTACGCTGGACCGAACTGGAAAAAGAATGGGGTAAATATCTACGAAAAGCAAGGCAAATACCCCTCAGTAGCAGACTACGCAGAGGAAGTTGTAGAGCGGGCAAAGGACTACCTGGCAGATCCGGATTCTATGCCGAAAGTTGCAGGATTGTCGGCCGCCGATAACGATTTAAGGATATGAGGAGATAACAACTTATGAGCACCATGGTATATAACTGTAGATGTCAGCGACCTACGAGAGAGTTGGCCGCATGAGACAAGGCTATAGACCGCAAGAAGGTTTGCGATGGACGCTTGGACCTGTCGGCGCACTGTTGAGCCTCGGTGCCGTATTGCTTGCTGGGTGTACGCGCGGGGTTACCTACATACCACAGGCTTCAGCAGCGTCGGGACGCGAGGTGGTAGCTAGCACCTATCCTTCTGGGCTGCCGACTGCAGCGGTCTCACCGTCTGAAACACGCACGGATGGTCTAACACCGGGCAGTATGGGTGAAGCGGTGACCGTTTTGCAGAGCCGGCTAAGTAAAATTGGCTGCCTTGTCACGGTGAACGGATTGTTCGACGCCAAAACGCTCGATGCCATGCAAAAATTTGAAGCTAACAAAAAGCTCCCGATCACAACCGTTCTAGACAGTACCACGAGGACTGCGCTTAATGCCTCTGTCGAAGCCGGGGATAAGAACTGCGGCTTACCGCCCGTCCTTAAAGAAATATTAGGCAGAGATCTTCCTTTTTGTGGCCCTCCATTGGCGCCCACGACACCATGTATACCGCGTCCGACGGCGTCAACCTCTCCGACAACGGGTGGTGGTGATATTATGAAGTATTTTACGAAGTAAAGTAGCCCTATCCAGCGCAGTAATTGCTCCCCAAGAAGTCTGCAGGTGGAGAAAAAGTTCTCTCGTCATACTACCACCCCATAGGCATACGAGGGGCTATGGGCAAGAAGTGTTCATATTACTATTTCTTGCGAGCCAAACAGGGCACCTACAAGCCCGCGCCGGTACAATTAGTTGGAACCAGTACGGTTTTTCCTGGCAACGAGTTGGGGTCTGCTAGAGCCGTAGCATGACTTCCCGGATTGAGTTTTGGACTACTGAGCACTTGAGTCAAAAAACCAGCCTGAGAATCCTGAGGAAGCTGAGAAAAGCCTTCTCCCGCAACGCTAGACATCCTTGCCAGTAGCGGGCTTGCTCCAGCCGCGACATCATTTTTTTCTACCACCATGCTTATAACAGAACTGCAGCTTATCTTTCCTGCTGGCAGAGAGAACGTTGTCGGCAGTGCTTCTTTTTTGGCACCGCTTCCCCCGGCACCCCCAATGACACCGTCAAGTGTTGTGCCACCGGCCTCCATGGAAGCAACGGCTGCTGCGGCGTTGCCAGTATCCGTAAAAGGCAGGTGTCCGTCTCTTGCGGTAGTGAGACCAGTCACCAAAATGGCTGCAGCCGCCGCCAACGCTGTTGTGCGCCGACGTTCATGAGTCAGGCCGCTCCGATAACCCGTGTAGCGGCCATCTTTCACCCCCCATAGTAGGTTCATTAATCTGGGCGAAGTACTTATTTCGACTCTCTGATTTGCAAGTTTTTCGTTGTAGGCTTTATCGCCGCGGAAACTACGGTTTGCGGCCATTAACACTGGTGCAACGAACATTTTACGCAGTATAAATCTTAGGGGGAGTCTGCCGTGAGCTCTGCGCCAGTCTGCTGGGCTAGCATAGTGCCCGTGTTTCGCATTTGGCACAAACATCGCTGTTGCGTCGGGGCTGACGTGGGAGTCATTATAACCTCGTGGAGCACTCCCTTCGGTGTCTACAATTGCTTTGCCCTTAGGTGGGGTAGTGTTTCTGGTACTAACCATGTGTTGTGTACTCCTTTATACTCATTATTTAATTGCCTCTTTTTGGCCATCCGAGGCCAGCCCTTTTCGGAAAATCAGAAATATCTATGCTAGGAGCTTCGGCCATTGGCTCGTTGTTAGCCCAGACCTGCGGCGACTCGGTCTCAACAGCTGTTTGCCGGCCATTTACTGAACCGGTTAAGCCATCTGTATCTTCCGGCAGCCCTGAACTTGTTTGAACGTCCTGCTCCGGTGAGTAAACACTGGCTTCGGAGTCTGCAGAAATGTAAGGGAGTGCACCAGCCAGCGCCCGTACTGCATTGATTTCATCGGCACCATCTGGTGTCATGGCTGGCACGGGACGGACTTCGAACTCACGGAAACCGGGTTCCGGGTATAGTTGCGCAGCATCAGGTGGAAGACCGGTACATACTCGCAGATGGTGCACGGTGTTGTCCACGGACGGATGTCCTTCCAGATGAACATCCGGACCGAAGACTCTGATTTCAGTACCATCACCAGCTGCCCGAACTAAGATCGTACCGATGTAGTCCACTACGGCTGATCTATCTGTTTCTGTATGCAAGCCAATGGGCTCAACCCGCAAGCGGGGCATGTGTGTGGACGCGTCTGGTGTAACACCGAGGGCGAGTGCTACCGGAGTTTCTGACGGAGGATATCCGACGACCACACCGTCTACTTCAGGAGTATCAGCATGGCTGTAGAATACGACAGCACCCGAGTTCTGGACTTCACGAATAGTGCCGTACGGCAATTTTTCGGCTGACTCTGGCCACTGCCGTTGCAGGATGACTGCAAGCGGATCCGTACTCAGCCGTCCGACAGGTGCGACTAATACATGTTTCGCCAATCCAAAACCCGGTAGCAATGGTGTGGGTAGACCCGGTTCTGCCTCGTGTCCGTTTAGAGTTTCGGTCATGAAACGCGTATGTCCCGCACCAGGAATCGAATCATACATGATTTGTGGATGCAGGTATACTGGGGCGACTGATAGTGTGGCAAGAGAGTCTAACATACTTGTCGTCACAAGGTTATTTTGCCCAGAAGATGGTGGTACCTTGATACTCACCCCGTCGGTTGGCCCAACAAATGAGACTTGAACATCGCGTTCTGCGACTCCGGGATTTGAAAACCTCAAAACTCCTGTTGCTGGTGAGTAGGGCTGAGGTGAATCAAGCCCAGCTGTAATGGGGCTTCCATCTATCCCCATCTCTTGTCTCGCCGCAGTCATGAGCGGGTACTCCTTCGCACGAACTCGTTTGGCATGACCACAACACTAGCTCCGTCCCCCGGCCCGACGTTTCTTCGCTGCATAACATGTGGAATACCGTTTTTCATAAAGGCTCCGGCGATCGGGATGCCGGCACCGTCCTTGGTTAGGCCGGTGGTACCTGCCACGGCAACTTTGCCTGATAGCTCTATTTGTCTGCGAATGCTCTCTAGAGGACTCCTACGCCGGGATTCTATGCGATGTGCCTTGATGGCTACTGTTGGTTCAGGCGCTACCCTTGTCTGCTCCCGAGAACCATTTCCCCCCGGCTGTACCCAGTGTATGCCCGTGCCCTCTGCTATGACGCCCTTTGCCACCATGCCGCCAAGAGTTGTGTGAAGGACGACGAGCTCACGAGAACCGGGACTGGTTTTAAGCATTTCGCTCAGGAGCAGACCTTGTCCGCTTGGTGCGTCCTGCCGATCCCCTGTCAGTATGCCGCTGTTGATGACGTGCCTAAGAAGTCGTCCTGGCGTTTTCATTAAATCTAGGGCTAGATACTCTGCCGGATGTGTGAGTTGACCTCGAGTCTCTGTACCGGTGCCCCAGCGTCCGATCACGCCATCTACCAACGGTTTGCCACCGCGGCGGTAGAATGACCGACCCATTTCCAGTACAGTGCTGCCAGGTGAGTCCAATGGTAAACATTGACCACTGTACTGAAATGAATCCATCCGCGTCGCCGCTGGGCCGTGGAACGAGTCGGCGACCAAGAGCGGGTGGCTTTTCTGAGTTGGTCGGATACTCAGAATACCGTGGTAGGGTATTTTTCCTGGATCCTGCTTAAATCCATTCTCCAACATGCCCGCTATCTTTTCTTGGTATTCGCCAGCATTAACTCTCCCGAGAAGTCCGGCAAACTCAAAGTCAAACGCATCGTATAAGGTAACCGAAAAAGGAAATGGAGATATAAATGGGTGATTATTTGCCGTTGCTCTAGCGCGCAGGCTCATATCGACCCCCAATGCCGTTTGTCTGTGGAGAAAGGCCTGGAGTACTTCTTTGCGCTGGTGTCGGCGCATATGATCTAGGTACTCTCGGTGATCCTTTTTTCCGCTTGCTTGCTTTTCCGCATCTTCCAAAATGGCATGGGCACGGGCAAACACACGCAATTCGAACGGATTGTAGCCAGCGAAGGCCAAGTAATTGTTAATAAATTCTTTTGCAGCGGGTTGCGTTTTTTTCATTGCAGCGGCAATAACTTCTTCGAGGGCAACGCGTTTCGTTTTCGAAGAGCACTCTTGAAGCTCTTTGACCAACCTGCCCCCGAAGTCAATAACACCATCCAGTAAGTCACCTACCTTACGCTTCCCCCCATTTTCTTCTAGATACCTTGCCTCGGGCCCGTTGAGCTGACTGTTGACAAATGTCTCATACTTTCCCCCTGCAAACCTGTCGTCAACCGCTAAATCTACCGGAAACGAATCACCTGTCGTCAAAAGGGTTGCGAGTTCCCAGTCCAATTTCATGCTTGGGCTATTTGGGTATAAAGGATTTTGTCTATCAACACGCCGAAAGACTCCAATTATTCCATCGAACTGCCTGAGTGGATCAACCCGATTTGCTGCACGGCTCTTTAGTTCTTGTCCTTGGGCGTAAACCCTACCTGGACCCCAGTCCCCGTCTACGACACTTATGGTTTCACTCGGTTGGTGTAAGGCATCGCTACCGGGAGTGTAGGGAATCTCTAATATTGCAACGGTGCCACCTACGCCAAGCGTTCGCTGACTTCCCGGACTGCCGTCTACAAGATGTTCTGAGGCATTTGGCAGAAACCGCGTACCATCAATACCTGTTCCCAGTGGCGTATAGCCCAGTACGTCACTACTTGGTCTGTGAGTATCGATATACTTCGGCAGGGTCATAGGCGTCGGGTCTACCCCTGTGAATGCTTGGTGGTCTAGGCCAGTTATGGGGATACCCGCTATCTCTGGGTTGGTACCTGGCGTTGCTGCGCGTCTAGGCATTAATAGTTACCTCTCGTTGTGAGTGATATTACTGTGGAACAAAAGGAGTGCCACAGGTTGTAGACCATACCCTCAGTACGATCTTTCCATGGTATACGTTATGTCCATACCCACCGCCGGTCGTTGGGACCGCGCCATAAACTATAGTGTCCTACTTTTTTTTCTGAAATGCAATACTATTTTTAAAAATCTTATTACAACACTGAAATTGGAAACATGGATAACCATAAACAGAAAAATATGAACCTACAATTTATTTGACATTCAAACCACGATATGATTACCTGAAGTTATTATGTCATTAATATTGTTTCAGGAAAAGAGAGGATAGAAGTATGGCAAACGAAAATGGACACGGTAGTATAGGTGTGAAACCATGGGATCCATGCGCTGGTGCACCGGGTACTAGCCCAGCAGAAACATCAGTAGCGCATTCGGTCGTTGTTGGCAGCGACGACGGTGAAGTTGCTCCTGTAAATCATGAATTGTTAGGAACAGCCGGAGTTCAGGGTCACCCGGATGAAGAAATTATCGGGGAGGGGGACCCATCTGAAGCGTTGGGCACGGATTCTGGCTCGTACCGTACCCGTCGCAGTGACCGCCATAATGGCAATGGTGATTTTGCTACAACGTCGGGCACTCTAGCGGGCAGATTTGTCGCTGCTTTCAAGGAAGCCCTTATTGCGGATCGTTCTGGTTATACAAGCCCCCTTTCTGGGGCTGGAACTACCCCCGGATCAACAACTGATGTCGTAGCCGTAGGTGGAACCCTTGTACCACTGGCCGATGGGAATGTTTCTACTCTTAGTTCCGGCGAAAGCAATACTGGCCCTGCTGGTGGTGAGCTGGGGCGCTTGCAGCGACGCCGTCGTTTGCAAGACCAAAAACTCGACGATGTACCAGTGGCCGACCCGGAGGATTGGAGAAGGCATGCTGCGGCTGGTGCCGCCCGAACAGTGCTTGATGTGATGGGTTGGCAAATAAAAAGCAGCCCCGTGGGGCCGTACCTACCCTTTAGGGCGGGTCAGCTTGCGGAAGGATTTTTTTCAGCGCATTTTCAAGATGAAGTTCGTGGCGTGAAAGTCAGACATCAGGAAGATAGGCCTAACGCACACCAGCATGCCACGAATGAAGCAATGCGTTTACTGAAAAAAAGAGCAGAACAGGTCGGTATTGGAGCAACCCTATTCGAAGGGGTCAGTCAAGTGGAAGCAGTCCGGATTGCGGTCGATAATCTCAATAATACGCCAACGGCAAAAGAACTCGGACTACGACTTAGTGTGATGCAATTAGTTACAGACGGTACAACGTCTGATACGGCAACCTGTTACGTTGATGCTCACGCTGCCGCCAAAATAATACAGGGTGAAACAAACCGCCCAGGAGGATTAGTGCAGGGCAGGGCTGATTATGGTGTTGAACTTACTCGGCCGGAGGGTAATGTGAGTACGGCGCTTCACCATACAGTTCTTCGAATCCCTGACCAAGATGACAGAGACAGGGTAATTGTAGCGGGGCTAAGTGTGGCTTATCTTCCGACTCCTATTTTGCCGCCAGGCGCAGAAGCTGACTCAACCAACCAAGGTCTTTTTGAAATTACCGCAGTACCCTTACGCCGCGGAACAGATAATGATAGCATCATTGCGCTGCTAAATAGTGGTGTTGGTGTAACGCGCCAATATACTGATGCAGCTGGGACATTTGAGCAAAGAGTCACCAGTCACAGGCAGGATTTGCCCCGTGCGGTTAGTTGGCTTGCCGATCTGAGTGTGCTTGGTCAACCGGCACGTGAGTTGCAGGGTGCACCAATTGAGGCAATTAACAGCATTGTTGACGCGGAAATCTTAGAAGACTAGCGGTCTAAATGATGGTATAAGAAAGAGCATAATCAGATGAAGCAATTATCAGGTGAGTCAACTGTTGGTCGTTGGGTGGCCGGCGGTGCCCTAGTTGTCGCCGCGCTGGCTGTATCGGGCTGTACAAAAGCCGCCAACGGCGGAGAGGGTTCCGGCGGACTTCCCTGGTCGGCGCTTGGTGGGGCTACAGTACCTCCCACGGCCACGACTGACCCATGTGCTATGTGGGATAAAGATAGCGCAACCCTCGTAAAAAACCAGCTGGCAAGCGATGTTTCTAAGATAGTCGGCAGTCAAATCCTTGATAAAAAGATTGCTCCAGGAGCTGCAGTTGTTATTGGGTGCGGTGAAAAGGCCATACTGCTGCTTGGGGCAGGAAATACCAGCTACGATGCTTCGGCAAAGCCCGTCGATGTCGGTGCTACACTGTACGATTTAGCCTCTGTTCAAAAGCCAATTATCGGCGCAGCGGCTTTGGTATTAGAAGGTAAGGGAAAAATGAACTTAGCGGCACCTGTCTCTACATACATACCCGGCTATAGTGGAGGCCTCAAGTCATCGGTAACAACCGAACAACTACTAATGCACCGAGCTGGTATGAATCCCTTCGGCAAGGACGATTTGCCCTACAAAACAGTAATTGCAAATGCGACAACTCCCGAGATGGTTCAACAAAATATTTTGGCCGTAGCGCCTCGAGTCGAGGCTGGAAAAACCTATAGCTACTCAAACATTGGCTTCTCTGTAGCTGGAATAGCCATTCGCAATGCGGCGGGGCAGTCGCTCGAAAATGTGGTTCAGAGCACAGTTCTTCAGCCTCTTGGTATGAAAAATACACAATTTAACCCCAATCCTGCAGAAAAGACATGCGCTCCGACTTCGTCTGACTACAATCAAGAGATATATACCTGCCAGGTTCAGGACTTGCTTTCTCGAGCTCAGGGAGGGGTTGCCGGACATGCGGGACTGTTTGCTACAGCGGAAGATCTTTCGAAATTTGCATCGATGCTTGCGGGCAAAGGTAGCCTGAACGGCAATCAGGTATTGACTCCAGCCCAAGTGGAG
This sequence comes from Saccharimonadales bacterium (SeqCode), assembly GCA_049661165.1. Taxonomy (GTDB): domain Bacteria; phylum Patescibacteriota; class Saccharimonadia; order Saccharimonadales; family UBA4665; genus JAGXIT01. Next base: position 2,125 of record JBASZU010000119.1, on the reverse strand, counting down.
CGGATGGCGAAAAATCAACCAGACGCCAATTACGGGCTGGCTGTTCGTACCAACAAAGGGAAGCGCTTTGGCGAGTTCATGGGGCCGCAGGCATTTGGCCATACGGGATGGAACGGTACCAGTTTTGTTGTCGATCCTGCAAGCAAAATGTGGATGGTTGGGTTGGCAAATGTGAGCCTTGGCCAGAAAGTAGATGGCTCAAATCAGCCGCTGAGCCACTATCTGGACGCATTTGCGGCTATGGGCGAATCAGTGGCGAGGAGCCATGCTCAATTAGCGAATCAGCAGTAGGTTTCGGTGTAACTTTACAGATTTCTAGAACAGCAGGTGATGTTACCGGCGGTTGGTCACGCATAGGACAGGTTTGTTCGCCGATAGGGGCAGTACTATTGGCACTTCTGAAGAAAGGTATCTCTCAGCTCAAGTGCCTCACGTATGCCGCTGGCTAGTCCTGTTGCGTACTGCTCCTTTTCGGTCTGACTAAGTTCGACTGTTTCGTTACTGCCGACCTTACCGCCGAACTCGTTATACACCCATGGAGTCGAGGGGCTCAATAATTGCACCCAACTGATATCTCCTGGGGCGCGGTTGATATTGTTGAATATGCTCCCGTCTTTGTTTTTGGTTGTAAAATTTAAATCATGAAGCTGTGTTGGGATTCCACTAGCTGCTGCCCTGGCCGTGACAATTTTTTCGGCGTAGGCTTTACTCATACAAGCCGTTTTCGTTTCGGTGAATGTAAGCTGCCGAGTCCCATCGGCCACCGAATTGATTCCTCGTGTCTTGCCAACTGTTTGCGGGATGACCCACTGCATGGAATTTGGTTGCGTGTGATCCGTATGTATGCTGACAACAAGGTCAGGATGCAATTCATTGGCTGCCTCTGCACGTTTGCGCAGGCTGGGTCCTTCATCGACAGACTGCTTAGTGAAATGGACATCAAAGGAACCTTCAAGCATTTTTTTGACCAGTAGAGCAACATCATAAACCTCTTTTGTCTCAGGGGAATTTTTATAGTCTGCCATTCTGTAGCCAGTCTGTGCGTCACGAACGTCTTTGGTTCCAGCCGCTGGGATACCATGCCCCGGGTCAATCACGACCACAAGCTTTTTTTTCGCTTCCGGCGTGACTTGAGGTGCCGGTTTGGCAGAAGGGGTACTGCCCGGTTTGGGTGTGGACGAGGCCGACGGTACAGTGGTACGATTACCACCGCCCGGGGATATTATTTCACTGTAACCGACAGCAAGCCCTGCGATTATCATGCCATAGGTCACCCCCTGAAGCACGTCCCTGCGTTTGTGTGGTGGTGACTGTATATGCTGGTTTGGATAATAATATACCGGTCTACGTCTTCCCATATGTTCCTCGTGTTTGAACCGATAATAAGACCCTATTGGTGCGAACCGGTATCGATAACTTCTAGTCGTTGTCCGCCTTCCGCAAGGCGCCCGTCGAATAGTGGTGGAATAGCGGCAGGGTTTGACGACACCCATGCTTTAGCTTCTAGGGCTGAGATTTCTCTATCGGTGCAGAGTTGATGTGTTGAAGCGCTTTGGGGTTGCAATACAGCGCCCTCAGTATTCCAGCTCGCGCTCATGATTACCCCTGTTCCGTCACAGGCGAGGGTGACAGTGTCGGCGCTTGCATACAGATCTGGTTGAGCCGCAGTCAGCACCATTGCTCCACCCCTAGTTGCAAGATAAAGTGTCTGCGGTGTTCGTTCAACCGGACCAAGCGGTGCTCGTCCTGGTTCAGTTGGGGCGACGAGAAGTTGTCGGGCTGGTTGTCTTGTGACTTCGGGCGTGGCGGGAGCCGTAGAACCAGAAGACCCCGCAGTACACGCAGCCATTACTAGACCGGTCGACGCGAGTCCTAATGTCATACCGGGCCTGTATATTAAATGTTTCATAGTCAACTCCTTACTATAACCACCGATTAATAATACTGAAATAAATATACCATATTCTTTACTTTTTCAATAGTATACGTAATAAATACGGCCTTGTTGAACTATCCCCCTCTCAGCGCTATCCTGTAGGGTATGAATACAAACACTACGCCCAAGACAAAGGCGTGCATACCTCAGAAGAAACAATACAAAGTGACAAACTGGAAGGAATATAAC
>JBASZU010000118.1:0-8988 GCA_049661165.1 Saccharimonadales bacterium (SeqCode) | reverse complement strand
TACCTAGATATCTACGACAAGGTGAAGCGAGAATCTGAAAAAGAAAAGGTTTCTATACTCAACGACATAGACTTTGAACTTGAACTAACACGGCGCGATGAGGTGAATGTGAGCTATATACTACGGCTGATCGCACGTATGGTTGGTGCTGACGAAGAGAAGAAGATTGAACTGCAAAAGATGATTGACGATACTATGGCAAGCACGTCAGAGTTACGTAGTAAACGCGAGCTCATAGAACGTTTCATATATGCCAACCTGCCAAACATTACGGACGCGAGTGATGTCGAGCAAGGTTTTGCAGAGTTTATAAGTGAAGAGCAAGTCAAGGCGTTTCGCGAGATGTGCGGCCAAGAAGGACTTGATACCCAGAAAACTCAGGCGCTCCTCGACCATTACGTGTCAACCGGACGCATCCCGCGCGATCATGACCTCGGTGATGTGTTACTGAAACAGCCAAGTGTCCTGCTGAGGCAAGGGATATTGAAGCGTCTGAAAGACCGTATAATCAAGTTTATTGACACATTTATAGAGGGTATTTAGGATGCAAAAGGGTTGGCGACTGCTAGAAATTGAGCCTGCAGCCTAGCCTTTTTGACTCACCGCATCGTTTGGCGTAGTCTTTTCCTTGTGACTATCGCTTTGCATGTCGCGTAAGAGGTCGCGGATTTCGAAAATAGCGTTTTCTACCCGTCGCCGACGAAGGTTGTTTGCCACAAGTACCACCAGAAAAAGTAGCGTCATGACTATGGATGGTACAAGCATCCATTTCATGAGTACATCAGACAGATTTGACGTGACATTGCTAGTGAGGTCTTGCGTGAGCGTGTTTACATCCATATCTGTAGTATACGCTTATGGTTGAGGTGAGACTAGCGAAGCAAATCTGATTGTATTCTGAGAGGATTAGTGGTATGCTTCGGGTTACTAGAAGGCTGCGAAAAAGGGGTGGCCGGTCATAAGTCCGGCAATTCAGGTTCTAGAAAGATTTAACAAGTTATGTTCGATGCAAGGCGCAGCTAAGACCGTTCTTTCGGGATTACCTTCAGCGACAACCGAAAGAAAGGGTTCCATTTAATGGCAACCAAACTATTCGTCGGTTCACTGCCATGGTCAGTGGACGACACTCAACTGGCCGATCTCTTTGCAGAGTTCGGAACAGTTTCATCAGCTAAGGTCATCATCGACCGCGACACCAACCGCTCCAAAGGCTTTGGGTTTGTCGAATTCGACGACGACGAGGCCGCCAAAAAGGCGATCGACAAGCTGAATAACAGTGAGATGAACGGCCGCACAATTGTGGTCAACGAGGCTCGGCCGCAAGAACCACGTCCTCCACGCCGCGATTTTGGTGGTGACCGTGGCGGCTACAACGACCGCCGCTATTAGGTAACGCTACCTCACAACAAAATTATCCCCAGACTTGTTCTGGGGATAATTTTTGGTTTGCTCGGGATAAATAATGATTACTGGCTAAGCTATGCTGCGGCGGCACGGCCAATAGCTTCATAATGAAACCCGGCTGCTTTCATAGCGGAAGGTTCATAGAGATTACGACCATCGAAAATAACGGGAGCTCCGAGCTTTTCACGAACCGCGGCGAGATCGACTGTCCTAAATTCATCCCACTCTGTCACAATACACAACGCATCGGCCGCCTCAACTGCTTCAAGCGCAGTTTGGGCATAGATGAGTCCCTCGGGGTTGCCAAAGACACGTTCCGTTGTTTCCCGCGCGTGGGGATCGTAGGCCACAACCGTTGCCCCCTTTTCGATCAAGAGTGGAATCATGTGCAGCGCGGGCGACTCACGCACGTCATCGGTATCTGGCTTGAATGCCAAGCCCCACATAGCCAATCTTTTACCTGCTAGTCCGTCCGGAAAGAAAGCTTCAAGCTTGGAAATCAAGCGAATCTTTTGACTCTGATTGATGATTACGATACTTTCAAGCAGCTTAAACTCATAGCCATATAAGCGAGAAGTGTGCAGCAGTGCCTCAACATCCTTGGGGAAACAACTACCACCATAGCCAATCCCGGCTTGCAAAAATCTCCTACCTATGCGCGGATCCGGACCAATGCCACGGCGCACAGCCTCAACGTCAGCACCAAGCCGCTCGCTTAGGTTCGCAATTTCGTTGATAAATGAGACCTTCATAGCCAAGAACGAATTTGCCGCATATTTGGTGAGTTCTGCCGAGCGCACGTCCATATCGACAAACTGCGACTCGCTTTTTACCATTGGCGCGTACAGGTCGTGTAGCAAATCACGCGCTCGTTCGCTGTCTGCACCTATGACAATACGATCGGGATGCAGGCAATCCTCGACCGCAAGCCCTTCTCGTAAAAATTCGGGGTTTGAGACTACCGCAAACGGGCTCTTGGCGTTAGCAGCAATGCGCTTTGCAACCTCATCGCCGGTGCCAACTGGCACCGTACTCTTCGTCACAACAACGGTGAATCCAAAAAGCAAGCTACTCAGCTGGTCGGCGACGGCAAGAACTGCCGACAAATCAGCCGCTCCATCAGCTCCCTGGGGAGTCGGCAGCGCCAGGAACACGACTTCAGCCTCCCGCACCGCCGTCTCTGTATCGGTCGTAACTGTGAGAGAACCACTGGAAAGTACTTCGTTGAACAACGGCTCGAGCCCAGGTTCGTAAATCGGCACTTCACCTGACTGCATCCGAGAGACTTTATCGGCATCTATATCGACACAGGTGACCTGGTGACCAACATGCGCGAGACACACGCCGGTTACTAAACCAACGTAGCCAGTACCAATAACGGCAACGCGTAGTGAACTTGCTTCCTCCATATAAACCCAGTATACCAACTCGGCTATAAACATGCTACGATGAAACCAAGGAGAAAAACTATGCGACTATGTGTGCAAATACCATGCTTAAATGAGCAACATACCCTACCAGATGTGCTGGCAACCATGCCAACACATATTGACGGCATCGACGATATCATCGTTGTAGTCATAGATGACGGATCGGACGATAAAACCGTCGAAGTAGCCAAAGCTCATGGCGTTTCTCACTTCGTGAGCCACCCGCGTCGTCGCGGCCTGGCACAATCATTTCAAGACGGTGTTTTGTACTGCCTAAGTCTCGGTGCCGATATCATTGTCAACACCGATGGTGATAATCAATACCCAAGCGAGGACATTCCGCGTCTTATTCAGCCCATCCTGAATGGAAAGGCAGATATGGTCATTGCCGACCGTCAGGTTCAAAAGATTATCGACTTTTCACTCGGCAAAAAACTCTTCCAGAAGCTTGGCACATGGACACTCAACAAAGCCGCTCGTACAGATATCCCTGATGCGCCCAGCGGTTTCCGCGCCTATAGTCGCGAGACCGCCTTCAAACTTAACGTTGTAACACGCTTTAGCTACGCCATGGAAACGCTAATTCAGGCTGGCAATAACGGTATTTCAATCGCAACTGTCAAAATAAACGTCAACCCAAAAACCCGCGAATCTCGGCTCTTCAACTCTAGTGCCGAACATGTTATGAAGTCTGGTGCCGCCATTTTCCGTGCCTTCGTCATGTACCGGCCGTATACACTATTTCTTTCACTTGGAACCGCTCTACTACTCATAGGTGCTGTGCCTTTTGGACGTTTTTTGTGGGGGTTTTTCGATGAAGAACCAGGCGGCCATATCCAGTCGCTCATTTTCGGGACAGTTTTCATGACTGGCGCACTCATTAGCTTTACCCTTGGCGTCATAGCAGACATGATCCGTATAAATCGCATTGTGCAAGAAAAACAACTTGAGCTTACGAAAAGACTTTTGGTTGAAGCAAAGAAAAAGTAGCTATCTGGTAAAAGCTAGCCATGCATCAGCTGCTGATTGTGTAGCAAAAGCCACAGTCCGCTCTGCCACGCGGTGATCAGCAGTAGCGCAGCGTACAAACCGATGCGAAGGGTGCGCTGCGTCATCAGCCGACTCCAGTACCACAGCACCAACCCAATGAGCGGCAAAAACCCAGCCAGCATGTACCGCCCGTTGAGTGCCAAGCCAAAGAATTTTAATCGCTGGTATTCGCTGTAATTTACTAGTAGCAGTGCCGTAATGAACGCTAGGGTAACGCCGAGCACGAGCAGGCGCTTACGCGCCACCACATCTATGGCGAAGCGTTTTAGGTCGCCAAACGCACCAGTGAAAAGACCAACCACGAGAAACACCCACCAGACAGGTTCAACCCACCAGGCTGGCACTCGCTCGTGCCTCCAAAATTGCGTTTGGATATCGAGCACATTTTTTAAGTTTTCGTGCATCCACCGAAACACGAATTGCACTATGGGTACATTAGGACCAGGAGTGCGCTTCGCTAACTCGCGTTCCCGAATATTCCACCAGAAGTTTTGGCAGGCCACTTCGCCTTGCACCTGGCTACAACTAGGGGTAACAGTCCCGTAGCGCACGACATTGCCCACAATACGTTCTGTACCAAGAGCTACCCCCCCGAGCGCAATTCCTGCGGCAAGTAAAACAATTGCGGTCGGGCGCCGAGCTTGGCGCAAGAATGTCCGCCGGTCTTTGACGGCAACAACTATGCCTATGAGAGCAAAAACCAGGGCAATCGGTAGCAGCGTCCGTTTCATCAGCCCTGCATAGGCCACGACCGACGCAAGCCAGAGCAGGTCGAGCAACCGCGGCTTCTCGACTAACCGTAAAATGAGTAACGAGCCCAGAGCAACTCCAAGCCACACAAGTACGTCGTTATTCACAGCCGAACTCATCAGAAGTACCATCGACATGGTCGAGGCAAGCAACACCAGCAAAGTACTGACGATATCGGGTACCCCAATCTTTCGAAACACCTTCCGCCACACAATAAATGTCAACACCGCCAGACCAACACTACAGAACCGGATCACATAGAATTCAGTGTCATGAGAAAACGGCAACACACGCCGCAACAAGCTCATACTATAGTGGTACAGGTAATCGACCTCTCGGGTCTTATCGCCTAGGTGAAGTGTTGGAGCTTGCTCGTCAAAAAACGGACTTATGCTGTGGTCAGTGTAGTAATCAATAAAACTAATGTGGTTTTCTTCATCTGGCGGAACACCAAACTTGGTCACAACAGCCACCGTACTGGCTTGGGCAATAAATAAGCCGATTGCAAGCCACCACAGCCACTGCGCTACACTATGGCATTGTACTATCTTCTGCGCTTGGGAAAATAGACGGTTTTTCATATATTGCCAGTATATACCAAACCGCTCTGCTCTCGAACGGTGCTATACTATGTAAAATGAAAAAACGATATCTGAAGCCAGTTATTGCAAGTACCATACTGGTTGTTACCGTCTCACTTCTCATCCGATATCTTTCGGAAAACCCTGACTACGTTGCAGAGCTTCGTCACATTGGGCTCGGCTGGGTTGTGCTCATAGTAGTCATAAATTTTGCGGCTCTATCCGCCCTAGCAGGGATTGGCATGGTTCTCATACAAATGACCGGAAAGCGGCTGGCGTCCAAGGAGAATTTCTTGCTCACTATGTATTCGTCCATCGCTAATTTTCTCGGTCCGCTCCAAAGTGGACCCGGCGTCAGGGCAGCTTACCTGAAAACAAAGCACCATGTTAGCCTACGAGCGTATTTTCTCGTGACGCTGCTGTACTACGGCATTTTTGCCGTTATGAGTGCGTTCCTACTGCTCATTGGTACTCGGCCCTGGTGGCAGGCCGTTATGGCAAGCCTTAGTGCGGCCGGATTCAGTTATGTAGTAATCCGCTATGCTGCTAACAAACGCAAAAAGGAGCAAGCGCTTCTGCGTATCACCCCACGCCTAGTAAGCCTACTTGCTGTATTTACACTAATTCAGGTGCTCCTGGTCGGGATGCGGTACTTTGCCGCCATGCATGCTGCAAACGACGACGTTTCTCTTGGCAGTGCGCTTTCCTACACGGGAGCAGCCAACTTCGCCTTATTCGTCTCGATTACTCCCGACGGCATAGGCATACGTGAAGCTTTCTTGTATTTCGCGCAGAACATTCACCACGTCTCGACCCACACTATAATCGCAACGAACATCATCGACCGTGCCTGTTACGTTCTGTTCATCATCATTTCTCTTGGACTAGGCCTCGTACTGCACGTTCACGACCGCTTTACAACGCATCAAGCAACGGACGCAGCAGCTGACCAATAACTGCCGCTGAAAACTTCTTTTCAAACAGCACCCGCCCACGAGCGGCTATGGTGGTTAGCTCGGTCGTATTGTGTAGCGCCCAGCGTAAAGCGACACGAAGGGCATCAGCGTCATTCTGGGGAACTTTGAGGCAATTAACCCTGTCTTGGAACACTGCATCGGTTGCCATGCCATCGCCAACGACCGTAGCAACTTCGCAGGCCAGGCTTTGGTATGTTTTTCCGGTGACAACATTTTTCGCCTGTCTAGTTCCACCAAAGGGACCGCCAAGAGACAGATGTGACGCACGCATAGTCTCGGCAAGCTCCTGAATGGGGAGCCAGCTTTCGTAACGAATATGAGCCCCATTTTTTTGCGCCGCGCGCACTGCTTGCTTCATGGGTGACTTTCCGCCTACGAGCACAAACTCAACCGGATCATTTTGCATGCTTTCTGCCACGGCCAACACAACTGGCACGCCGTGCAGTGGCTGCATACCAGTGCTGTAATAAAATATCTGAAATTTCTCGGCTTTCTTTGCTTTTTTTGGATAAAAAACTTTCTCGTCAGCACCGACTGGTACCGGCACGTAACGACTAAGGTTTACACGGGCAAATTTTGCACTGAGTTCTGCATGTGCCGCAGTATCAGCAAGGATGGCACTACAACGTCGAAGACACAGGTTATATAACGGGGTACCGAGGCGCGAGAGAGTATGTTTCAATACTATTGCTGGAGATTTTTTGTGCTTTTCATATTTCGCATAGGCAGCCGGCACAATAAACTCATCAAACCAAAGAGGCGTCCGGCCCACAAGCAACAGTACCAGTGGCAGAATCTCTTGCCCACGAAATGTGAGCAAAAAGGCATCTGGTTTTTCGCGCAGTTTCGCTCGCCAGACCTGCCACAAAACCTCAGGATATCTAAGCATCCCCTTGTGTTTGTTTTTTATTACGATAAGGTCAACGTCTTTCTGACGACGTAGCGCATCGCGAAGAGTTTCAGAACGAACATAATCCGGCTGGTGATAGCACGTGACAATTGCAATTTTTTTCTTCATATTCACACTATATCATAGGGGATAACATCGTGAGATAACTTAGACTCTGGGACAAAAAACCCGTTTCCCGAACCTTTACGGCAAAGCAACATATCGGACGGGTTCATTTTTTTAGTTCAAACCGGTACACTTATACTAAACATATGCACATAACACTTGTTGACGGCGTCATTATATTTTTGGCTATCGGCGCACTGCTGAGAGGCTACCAAATAGGCTTTATCCGGCAGGTTGTTTCAACCATAGCATTCGTACTCGGGCTATTTCCTGGTTCTTGGCTTTCTTCATTCGCCATGGAACACATAAGCGGTCCTTCTAAGCCGCTCGCGGGATTGGCCGTCCTGCTCAGCGTCTGTTTTGCGCTTATGACAATTGGCGAAACCCTTGCGGTTCGTCTCAAACTCGCTGTCGGCAACCGCGTCGTTCAACGCATAGACAACGGCATGGGCGCAGTCATGTCAGTCGTAACATTGGTGCTTGGTGTATGGCTCGCTAGTGCCATATTTGCACTTGCCCCTCCCAGTAGCCTGCAGTCGCAGCTGAAAAATTCGAGCATTTTGGGGGCGCTGAATGCAAAATTACCTCCCGCTTCTGCCTTGCTGAGTAGCCTGAACAAACTTGTTGACCCAAACCAATCTCCGGAGGTTTTCGCAGGAAGAGAACCGTCACCCGACGCACGGCACACCTTGCCAGACCCTGACGAATTTACGTCTATGCTGCGTAGTATTGAGCTATCGGTTCTGAAGATCGAGGGACTCGGCTGCGGCGGGATTGTCGATGGTAGCGGCTTTGTGTTTGCGCCGGAGCTGGTTGTAACCAATGCTCACGTTGTCGCTGGCGTCGACAGCCCCAAAGTACGCGCAGGCACTAATGCCTTCAACACTACTGTTGTCCTTTTTGATCCTGCCAACGACATTGCCGTCTTGCGAGTTCCGGGGCTAAACCGTCCAGCGCTCACCATAAACCGCATGAATCCCGCTACCGGCTCGGCGGCATTCGCACTGGGTTATCCCGGGGGAGGTGAATACCAGGTAAGCCCAGCCGTTGTGCTTGACCGGTTTGAAGCGCTCGGAAAAGACATATACGGCAAGAGTCGCACCACCCGCGAAGTCTACAGCCTACAAACTACCATTGTGCGCGGCAATTCGGGCGGACCTGTTGTCGCCAGCGACGGTACCGTGCTTGGCGTTGTGTTCGCTACCTCCACCACGTACAATAACATCGGCTACGCACTCACTATGGAACAAGTACAGGAGCTGCTACGAGGTGCGCAGGACAAGCAAGCCGCCGTTAATACCGGAAAATGCAGCGAATAAGAAAAGGGGTTAAAAAATGAGCCATACGTCAATAGATAGCGGCAAAGGGCAAAGGGCAAAGGGCAAAGGGCAAAGTCCATCCCAGGTAAAAACCGCCTCTGTTAGTAGCGCATCCCGGGTAAAAAGCCAGTCGCACCCACAGCACCTCAACTGGCTTGAACGCCATGTGCCGACACTGCTTATCGGCAGTGGTGCCCTTGGGCTTCTAGCTGCGTTTATGCTGGCACTCGAAGAATTTCATCACCTGAAGAACCCTAGCGCTCCACTCAACTGCGACCTCAACCCGATAATCAGCTGCGGCCCCGCTATGGATGTGTGGCAAGGTCATGCGCTACTGGGCATACCAAACCAATTTCTCGGCATCATTACCTTCACCGTTATGCTCACCATGGGCGTTGCGCTGCTTGCCGGCGCCCGGTTCAAACGCTGGTTTTGGCTTGGGCTACAAGCTGGCATGTTCGC
>JBASZU010000117.1:0-2136 GCA_049661165.1 Saccharimonadales bacterium (SeqCode) | reverse complement strand
GCACTCCCGTTCTCGTCCCGTCCCAAGCCAAATAAAAAAGCCCGCCTCTTGGCGAGCCTTTTTATTTGGCGGAGAGGGAGGGATTCGAACCCTCGATAGAGTTGCCCCTATACTACATTTCGAGTGTAGCGCACTAGACCGGACTATGCGACCTCTCCTTCTTAAGAGGGGCTCGCCACCTTTGGCGACCCCGTCGTCACATCTTTGCAAACAAGTTTGCAAGAGTGAGCTCCCTTGCGACCTGCCACGGGCAGATCTCACCCTCTGGTAGAAACTCGGAATGAATCCGAATTTCTACTACTCCCCCTAAAGCTCACCTCACAGCTCGTTCGCTTCGCTCAAACAACAAAGACTTCAGGTTGGCCGTACATAGTGTAACAGATTGGGCTTTATATTTCAGGCTAGCCACTGAACAAAAAATGTGCTACAATCACCCCTGTTCTCGCCGAGTTTTATTTGGCGTTTCCGAAATTTCAAACCAGGGAGCGAAGTCGACCGTTTGAAATCTCGAGAGGAGCAACCGGCCGAGACTGAAGCTCGACGAAAGAAGATTTATCTTGTTTCGCCGCAGCGGAAGTCGTTGCCGAGTTGCGACGAGCACCCGTAGCTCAGCTGGATAGAGCGTTGGCTTGCGGAGCCAAAGGTCGTAGGTTCGAATCCTGTCGGGTGTACCATGAAAAGAGTCCATCGTAAGATGGGCTTTTTTCATGGTTACGCCGGAGGTTTGGAGCTACGACCAACGAACGAAGTGAGTGTAGGTCGTAGGTTCGCGCAGGAATGAGCGTGCAGGAGCTTGCTCCGAAAAGCGAGTTCCGTACAAGCGCAGCGCATCCTGTCGGGTGTACCAAAACATATGTACCATGATCAAATCTTGGTGCTTATTTTTATGCATGGTTGAAATATTATCAAACTTATGCTAATATAGATACGTGCCTGCTAACACAGAAATGACAAAATTGTACCGAGTCGAAAATCCTAATATAGCTGTGGTGCCGAATGGTGTTACTTCTCATAGAGATTTGGTCGGCCAATGGTTCACACCAAATGTTAACACCGCGAGTAACTATTTGCCTAAAGCGACCAAACAAGCTGGTGCAAGGTTGGTCATAGCTGAAGTGCCGACAACTGCATTACCAGCTTTGCATGTTTCAAAACATCCTATTGCATCAAAAATGGATGTAGAGGATGACAATTACATCGTCCCAAGAGATGGGACATTTCCAACTTCTCAGGTTGAACTAGACGTGGTCTTAGGTGAGTTGTGCGGTAAGCTAGCCAATGTGAGGAATCTGGTAGAGGCTCGCCAAAAAGTGCAGAAAGTGGTTGAGACACTTGGTGCTGCGGCTATTCCCTAGACAACGCACTTTCGCATGTAGATTTTTCTAATTTCGTAAACCCTGCTGAACAAATAAAAGAGTCCGTCTCCATGACGGGCTTTTTTATTGGTTGCATGCGGTAGCATGCGTGAACCTACGAAGTAGGTCGGACGCCAAGAAGATGCGCGCAGGAGCTTGCTCCGAGCACATCGACTGCGCGTTGCGCGAGCAACCAACTTGCCTCGGGTGTACCAAACAAAAGAGGTCAGATAGTCTGCCTTTTTTGTTTGGTTTACTCGCGCTAGCGAGTTCGAACCGTAAAGGGTTCGACACATGATTAACGGATAAGTTCGCCCATGAGGCCGGATCCAAAGAAATAATTGCAAAATCATGCTTAAGCCCATCCGGAGCCAGTCATCATATAGGTCCATCAATAGTTCTCTCATTTATAGCAATGGCTACTATTTGAATGCGAAATTTATTCTTATCATCTTGTAGCAGGTATAATCCCGAATTGACTGGTAAGATATCTTCTACGCCCAGCGTATTTGGACAAATAGTTGCTGTATTGCTGCCACAAACACACCGTCCGGCAATACCATTCGTCCATAGCTTTACCTTTCGGCTCGATTTATCGTTCATTTATTATCTCAATCCTTACAAATATCTAGCAATCACGACCCCGTTCTCTGCCGTGATATATTAATATAACCCCAGCTCGACCTAAGCCTCCAACAGTAACACTTTAGGCACCCGGATTTGCGGTTTCTTTGGCTGTAACTGGTACGCAATAAGCCCCGCTAGCAGATTGACACTGAAG